>JAFPQL010000123.1 GCA_017414145.1 Oscillospiraceae bacterium
ATCAGGTCATAGACGGCACGGCGGTCGGCGGTCAGTCCGCCGGCAAGGTGCAGACGGTGTGCGCAGACGGCGGGGAAGACCGCCTTGATGTCATCCGGCAGCAGATAGGTTCTGCCGGAGACGGCGGCATTTGCCTGTGCCGCGTGACGCAGTGCCAGGACACCGCGGGTGCTCAGCCCGTAGCGGAGCTGCGGATGATGTCTGGTGGCGTCCGCGAGGTCGAGCAGATAGTCCAGCACGGCGGGCGATGCCGTCACGGTACGGACGGCTTCCTGCACTGCGGTCAGAATCTCCGGCGAGGTCACGGCAGTCAGGCTGTCGAGCGGGTCGCCGGTCTGGCGGTCGTTCAGCACGGAAAGCTCCTGCTCGCGGGCAGGCTGTCCCATTTCGAGCCGCATGAAGAAGCGGTCAAGCTGTGCTTCCGGCAGGGGAAAGGTTCCCTGCATCTCGATCGGATTCTGTGTCGCAAAGACCAGAAACGGCTCCGGCAGCGCATAGGAGCTGCCGCCTGCCGTCACCTGACGCTCCGCCATGCACTCCAGCAGACCGGACTGCGAACGCGGCGCCATCCGGTTGATTTCGTCGGCGAGCAGCAGATTTGTGAACACCGGCCCTTTGCGGAACTGCATCGTATGCGAGCCGTCGGGCTGCTGCACGAGCATTTCGTAGCCGGTGATATCGGCGGGGAGCAGATCGGGCGTACACTGGATGCGGCAGAAATCGCAGCCGGCAGCCTTTGCGAAGGCTTTGACCAGCGTGGTTTTTCCGGTGCCGGGCAGATCCTCCAGCAGGACATGGCCGCCGCAGAGCGCCGCGAGAATCAGATCGTGAACGGCGTGATCCGCACCGAGAATGACCGCGGAGACAGCCTC
Organism: Oscillospiraceae bacterium; assembly: GCA_017414145.1. The sequence continues at coordinate 873 of JAFPQL010000123.1, forward strand.
CTGCAGCGCGGCAGACAGTGCGGGTACATCCTGTACGGTAAATGCTTCTGACATGAAAACGCCTCCTTCATGCGGAATACTCCTAAAGTATAGCATGAATATGCCGTTTTGTCAATGAAAAGCGTGTGTTCCCGACCTGACATTTCTGTGTGCCGGATTTGACATTTCCGGCAAATCCGGTTATAATGGAGAGGAAATATGCTGAAGGGAAGTGAATGCCGTGCTGGAAGTAACCCTGCCGGGAACCGGCGGCACGATGCCGCTGAAAAACCGCTGGCTGACCTGCTGTCTGCTGCGCCATGAGGGAGAAACCGTCCTGATTGACAGCGGAGAAGGGACGCAGATTGCGCTGCGCTGCGCCGGAAAGACCGTGCAGCGGCTGAAGCTGCTTTGTTTTACCCATTATCATGCCGACCACATCAGCGGACTGCCGGGGCTGCTGCTCTCAATGGGTCTGGACGGCCGGACGGAGCCGCTGCTGCTGGCGGGACCGCGCGGACTGCGGCGCACGGTGGAGGGTCTGCGTGTCATCGCGCCGGAGCTGCCCTTTCCGCTGGAATATCTGGAGCTGGACGGCACCGAAACGCTCTCTGCCGCCGGTCTGACGGTCGAGCCGTTCGGCGTCTCGCACACGATGCCCTGTCTGGGCTATCGGGTGACGCTGCCGCGTGCGGGCAAATTTGATCCGGAGAAGGCACGGCGCAGCGGTGTGCCGATGGCGGTCTGGAGCCGTCTGCAAAAGCAGGAAACCGCGGAGTACGCGGGCGTCTGTTATCACCGGTCGCAGGTGCTGGGGCCGCCCCGTGCGGGGATTACGGTCGCCTACTGCACGGATACACGGCCGGTTCCGGCGCTGCGCCGCTATGCAGAGGGCGCCGATCTGCTGATTCTGGAGGGAATGTACGGCGGGGACGAGAAGCTGCAAAAGGCCGTTGAGACGCGGCATATGCTGTTTTCCGAGGCGGCGGGTATCGCACGGGACGCACACGCGAAACGCCTCTGGCTGACGCATTACAGCCCGTCGCTGCCGAATCCGCCGGACTATCTGGCGGCTGCGCGGGAGATCTTCCCGCAGACCGAGTGTGCCGCCGACGGCTATACGGTCGATTTGTCCTTTCCGGACGCGCCGTCTGACGGGGCATCAACCGCAACATAACCGCAAAAAAGGCTGCGTTACCGTTTGGAAACGCAGCCTCTTTTCTTTGATACGGGGATGTCAGGCGGAATGCTCACGATTTCTTCTGCTTCGCGGGCTTTTCCTTTTTGTCCTCGGCGGATTTCTCCGGATCGGGGTCGTCACCGGCTTCGGCACCGGCATCGGCCGCAGCAGCGGCGGGATGACGGCGGCGGTAATCCTGCAGGATTGCCTGCACCATTGCCGTACCGATATAGGCGAGGAACAGCACCATTTCCAGTCCGACGACCGGATAGAGCACCTTTTTGATACCGGTGCGGATGACGGAGTACGCATCCGAGGTTGCCGGCACCAGCACATTGTAGGCGTTCGCGAGCGAGACATTCTCGAAGTAATCGTCTGCCGTCTGCTTGGTGACTTCGATCATCGTGTTGATCTTTTCGTTGAGCTTTTCCAGATCCTTTTCGACGCGGGCGACCTTGGAGCCGCTGCTGTTGGAATTCTGGTTCAGCTGCGCGAGTCTGTCGTTGTAATACTCGATGGCCTGCTTGGACTCCGCGATGTCGTTGGATGCGGAGCTGACGCGGTTGATGAGCTTGTCGTACTCTTCCGAGGCGATGCTGGACTGCGTGTTGGTTGCGGTATCGGAGAAGATGATGATCTGATCCTTCTGGTAGCCTTCGAGCAGCGACTTGACCGTTGCCAGATGCTCCTCCTGCGTTTTGATCTGACGGTTCAGCTCCTGCGTGCGGTACTCGTAATATCCCTGGAGCCGGACAGGATCCTTGGAGATGTTATTGGCGCTGATGAAGGAGTCAATCATCGCAATGTCGAGATTCTGGACGGCAGTGATCGACTCGCGGACATCGGCGAAGGTGTAGCCGGTGACGGTGGAACGGAACCGCGTGGAGTCATCGGCAGCCAGATTGTTGATATAGCGCTTCAGCGCCCGCAGGGTATCGTTGAACCGGTCCAGCGCCTCGGCGTAGTCATATTCGGTATAGTCGCCGGAAAGCAGCGCGACGCCGAGCGGGTCGTTATAGCCGTACTTCTTGAAGAAATAGGTGCGGAACGAATCCAGAATCGCGTTGACGAGCTGCACCGCGTCCTCGCGGGAGATGCCGACATCGTGGAAGTTGAAGGTGATCTTATACTGTGTGGAGTACCATGTGGTGGCGAGCATCTGCTGTGCCGCATTGAGCTGACCGGAAGCGGCGTCCTCATAGAGGTGACCGTAGGTTGTCAGCTTGTCCACCGCGTCGGGCGGGATGATGCTGTCGATGTCGATGCCCTGCCGGACCGCCTCGACCAGAGACGGATCCATGCCGCGGGTCTCCAGCGCCTCCTGGATGACGCCGGCATTTGCCAGCATTCCGTATGCGTTGAAGGTGCCGCCCTTGGGGTCCTTGCCCTTTTCGATGCCGTCGTAGGAGAAGCTGACCAGTGCTTCGACCGGTGTCTGGGATGCCGCACTGAAGATAATGCTGACGCCGACGATGATGCCGCCCAGAATGATCGAGGTCAGGAGCCACGCGACAAAGTATTTTTTCATCTTCCGGAACACCATCGGGAAGGAGACAACTACCTCGTCCGGATGTCGTTCTTCATTTTTCAGAATCAGATTCACATTCTGACTCTGTTCAGCCTCTGCGGGCCGCTCAAAATCCGCCATTTGGCACCTCCGTAAGTTTCGCAAAAAGTCCCGTCCCGCCGGAGATTTACAGCGGGGCAGACTATCTAAAAGTATAGCATATTTCATGCGAAATCGCAAGCGCCGCGCAGATGTGCGCAGAAAATTCTCTTTTTTGCACAAATTTCAGACAGCACCCTGTCCGGATTCTGCCGAATCCCGTTTTGCCAGCGGCAAAAATCCGCGGAAGCCCGTGATTTCGATCGGATTTCGCTTGACATTATGACAAATATATGGTATGATATACAAAAGCAGAAGCGCACGGATGGAAATCCGGCGTCAGACGGTGAAAAGGAGGCGGAAGCCATGATGTATGCACAGGATGCCCCGACCGTTTCAAAGGAGGAGCTGCGCCGGCGCGGCGAGGAGCTTGAACGGAAGTTTCAGAGCACGGAGCTCACCGATCAGGAAAAGCAGACAGAGCTGATGAATTATCTGAATCTGCTGCGGGATCAGAATGCGCCGGATGTCGGCATCTGGTTCTGTGACCGGATGCAGGAGCGCGTCAGCAGCGCCTTTGCCGCGCACGCGACGGTGGAGCGCGCAGTCGATCAGCTCTATGCCTGTATGCTGCAGCAGCAGTTTCATCTGATGCAGTTTGACCCGTGGCGTGCGCATCCGGCCATCGTGCAGTGCCAGAACGCGCTCTCTCTGCTGCGGGCGGAGGGCAAGTGGTCTGACTGTCTGCGCTACTGCCAGACGACCGCCGACACCTACGCGGAGGCTGCCTTCTGGCCGGAGGCCTTTGCCTATGCCAGAAGCACGCACAGATGCGTCCGCGAGCTGCTCCGGCAGAATGTCACCGTGCTGGAAAACGGCGAGCTGCTCGATCTCAAGGACAGCGCCTATACCATGTGCAGCTTTGCGCTCCGCACCGCCGACGGCATCACGGACGCGATCACGGACGAGCTGACGGAGGATCTCGGCGCAGAGGACTACGCCGCTGTCTACGCGGAGGTCATGGAGAACCGCGACGAAACGCTGACCGATCCGGTCGAGCTGACGCCGGAGTATCTGGCGATCCGCTATGAGCTGGAGGAGAAAATCGACGAGGCGCTGGAGCATGAGCGCGGGTATTACGATTTCTGCAAGGAATACTGGATGGTCAAGCGGCTGATTCTCCGCAGCGATTACGGGATTCACTGGAAATCGCCCGCCGCGCTGAATCCGAATGCCGAATTCCACTGATTCCGCACGGGCGCCGGCGCGGTCAGAAACCTGCGCATTTCCTCAAAAACGGGATTCCAAAGGGACATTGTCCCTTTGGCGGGTTTGGGCAGAGCCCATTACAGATCATCGCGCAGCGATACCGCTATAACTACAGACCTGCACTGCCGCCCGGACAAGCGGCAGTGTTCTTATGAACAGGAGGAATGACAGAATGTTTCGGGAACTGAACCGGAAAAAACAGGCACTGTCCGGGGAAAACTGCATCGAAGTGCTGCGGACGCAAAAGCGCGGCGTCCTCTGCGTCAACGGCGATGACGGCTATCCCTACGCCGTCCCGATGAACCACTGGTACTGCCCGTCGGACGGGAAAATCTATTTCCACGGCGGCAAAACCGGACACAAGATCGACGCGATGCGGCGGGACGCAAAGGTTTCGTTCTGCGTCACGGACGGCGGCACGCCCGACCCGGAAAACTGGTGGCTGATCTTCCGGAGCGTCATCGTATTCGGGCGCATCGAGTGGATTGACAGCTATGAGGAAACCCTGCGCATCAGCCGCGAAATCTGCCGGAATTTCCCCTGCGATGCGGCGTATATCGAGCATGAGATTCAGGTCAGCGGGCGCGGAACACTCTGCTTTGCCCTCGTGCCGGAGCATATCAGCGGCAAGCGCGTCACAGAACGGTAATCCTTCATCAGGCAGCCCCGAAGCAGTCAGCCGATTGCCTCGGGGCGCCGTTTTTCCGGAAATCGCGGGAGAGGGGGATTGTTTTGCCGAAATCGGGCGCGGCATCTTGCAATTTACCGCAAAGAATGGTATAATAAAATAGAATGTCCCGGCAGACGGGACGCGAACGCAGGACGGTGCGGCGCTGTGCTGCACCGAAACGGAGGTGTCAGGATTGCCCAAGCGTTGGGAAATCGGGAAAACAGACAGGGAAAAAGCGGAAAAACTGCGCGTGCAGGGCGGGATTTCGGCGCTGTGTGCCGAGGTGCTGGTCGCACGCGGTGTGTCGTCCGTGGAGGCGGCGAGCAGACTGCTCGATACAGCGGAGCTCTCAGACCCGTTTCTGCTGACGGATATGCAAAAGGCCGTTGACCGGATTCTGGCAGCGGTGGAGAACGAAGAACGCATCCTTGTATACGGCGACTATGACTGCGACGGCGTGACCTCGACCGTCATGCTGACCGACTGGCTGACCTGTGCCGGCGCGGATGTGTCATGGTATATTCCGACCCGTGCGGAGGGCTACGGGATGCGCGGCGAACAGATCCGCAGGCTCGCGCAGGAGGGTGTGAACCTGATTATCACGGTCGATAACGGCATCTCGGCTGTGGAGGAGGCAAAGCTGATCCGGGAGCTCGGCATGGAGCTGGTCGTGACCGATCATCACCGCCCCGGCGACACGCTGCCGGAAGCTGCCGCGGTCGTCGATCCGTTCCGGCCGGACGATCTGTCACCGTATAAGACAATCTGCGGCGCCGGCGTTGTGCTCAAGCTGATTGCGGCACTGGACGGCGGCGAATGGGAGCCGGCACTGGAGCAGTTCGGCGATCTGGCGGCGCTCGGTACGATTGCCGATGTCATGCCGCTGGACGGCGAAAACCGGTTTTTAGTACAGCGCGGACTGCAGCTCCTTGCCAACACTGAGCGCGTGGGACTGCTGGCGCTGATGGCGGTCTGCGGCATCGAGGAGGGGAGCCCCGTCTCGGCGACGGCGGCGTCCTTTCAGCTCATCCCGCGGATCAATGCGGCGGGGCGGTTTGCCTCGGCGTCACTGGCCGCAAAGCTGTTCCTGACGGACGATCCGGACGAGGCGCAGCTTCTCGCCGGACAGATTCATGCGCTGAATCAGGAGCGGCGTGAGACAGAGCAGGTCATTTTCAAGGAAATTCTGGAACGCATCACGGCGGACCCGGCGCTGGTCTGCCGGCGTGTGCTGGTATTTGCCGGCGAAAACTGGCATCACGGCGTCATCGGCATCGTCGCGGCACGGCTGCTGGAGCGCTTCGGCAAGCCCTGCTTCCTGATGTCGAGAGAGCCGGACGGCTACCGCGGTTCGGCGCGCAGCTTCGGCGATTTCTCGGTATTTGAATGCCTGCACGCCTGTGCGCCGCATCTGATCCGTTACGGCGGACACCCCGGCGCGGGCGGCTTTACGGTCTCCGAGGCGGAGATGCCGGCGTTTTGTGCGGCGATTGAGCAGTATGCGGCGGCGCACAACCCCGTGATGCCCGTGCTGACCGTTCACGCGGAGGGCGTCATTGACCCGCAGCTTCTGACTGTGCAGAATGTCGCGGGACTGGACATTCTGGAGCCGTTCGGCGAAGGCAATGAAAAGCCGCTGTTCGTGCTGGAAAAGATGCAGGTTGCAGCGCTGTATCCGCTGTCGGGCGGCGCACATACCAAGCTGCAGCTCCGCAGCGGCCGTATCTCACTGGATGCGGTGCTGTTCCGGATGTCACCGGAGGAAACCGGCATTCTGCCCGGCGCCGTACTGGATTTTCTGGTCTGTGCGGAGGTGCGGGAATATAACGGAAACCGTCTGCTGAGCCTGCGCGTCGAGGACTGGCGCGTCTCGGAGAAGGCACAGGAGCAGGCAATCGCGGCACAGGCGGCCTATGAGTGCTACCGCCGCGGCGAGACGCTTCCCGCCGCCTATTATCAGCGGATGTGTCCGCACAGAAACGATCTGGTCGCGGTCTACAAGTCCGTCGGCGAAAAGCCGGTCACGGTCGGGCAGGTCTGCGAACGCCTTGCGGCATCGGGCATGAACCGCTGCCGTGCACGCGTCTGCGCGGATATTTTCAGCGAGCTCGGTCTGATGCGTTACGATGCCGCCGCCGATACGATGACGCGCCTGCCTGTGCGGGAGAAGCGCGATCTCGGCGAATCCGGATGCTATCAGGAGCTGCTGCGGCTTGCGGGAAGTCCCGTTCCGGCGGCAATCTGAAAACGCCCGCCTGACGGCCAACAGAAACAACCGCAGCGCTCTGCAAAGCCGGCAGAGCCTGCATGACAATCAGCACACCGGAGAGGAGGGCGCATATGCCTGACATCAGAGACAGAACCTATACGATTGATATGATCATCGGCAAAATCCTGACCGATGACCGGCAGTATGACATTTCCAAGCTGATTGCAGCGTATGAATACGCGGCACAGTGTCACAAGGGACAGACGCGGTCATCCGGCGAGCCGTATATCGTGCATCCGGTGGCAGTCGCGTACATTCTGCTGGAGCTCGGCATGGATACCGATACACTCTGCGCGGCGCTGCTGCACGATGTCGTCGAGGACACCGCCGCGACGCTTGAAGATGTGAAAAAGCGCTTCGGACACGATGTTGCCATGCTCGTGGACGGCGTGACAAAGCTCGCCAAGGTGCCGACCTTCAGCAAGGAGCAGCAGCAGGCGGAAAATGTCATGAAGATTCTGCTGGCAATGTCACAGGACATCCGCGTCATGATTATCAAGCTGGCAGACCGTCTGCACAATATGCGGACCCTGCAGTACCGCCCGGAGCACAAGCAGCACAACACCGCCTTTGAGACGATGAATGTCTATGCGCCAATTGCGCACCGCCTCGGCATCACCTCGGTACAAGAGGAACTGGAAGACCTCGCGTTTTACTACCTTGACCCGTATGCGTACGCAGACATTGAGAGTCTGCTGGAAAACAACAAGGAGGAGCGGGAGGCATTCATCGAGTCGATCAAGGCACGGATTGCCGAGCGCTTCCGTTCGCTGGACTTTGTGACGCCGCCGCAGATTGACGGCAGAGTCAAGAGCATTTACGGCATCTATAAAAAGGTCTATGTGCATCACAAGAGCATTGACGAGATTTATGACAAATATGCGGTGCGCGTCATCGTGACGACCGTGACGGAATGCTACAGCGTGCTCGGACTGGTTCACGATATGTTCCGCCCGATTCCGAACCGCTTTAAGGACTATATTGCAAACCCGAAGCCCAACGGCTACCAGTCGCTGCACACCTCGGTGCTCTGCAAGGAGGGCATCCCGTTCGAGGTGCAGATCCGCACATGGGAAATGCACGC
>JAFPQL010000124.1 GCA_017414145.1 Oscillospiraceae bacterium
AGCCGGATATGCTCCGGAAGATGGGCGACCAGATCCGTGACCGCGAGCCCGATGTCATCGCGCTGCTGGCCGGCATCAACGGCGAAGCGGGCAACCTCTTCTGCCTGTGCTCGGCATCTGCCGTGGAAAAGGGCGCACACGCCGGAAAGATCATTCAGCGTATTGCCGCAATCACCGGCGGCAAGGGCGGCGGCAGACCGGACAGCGCAATGGGCGGCATCGGCAAGACTTATATGGTCGATGAAGCAATCGGCACGCTGCCGAATATCGTCGCCGATATGCTGGGACAGTAACAGCACTATTTATAGAATATAGAAACGGAGGCGGCAGGAGATGCGCGTCAAAATCCGTGCCGCCCATCCGCAGGATGCCAAGGCGGTATCAAAAATGATCCGGGAGGAGCTGGGCGTTCCGGTCTCCGCCTCGGATACGGCGCAGCAGCTCGCAAAGCTCTGCGTCAGCCCGCGGCACCGTGTGTTCGCGGCGGTTGTGGACGAACTTGTGGTCGGCTTTCTGCACGCCTGCGACTACGATTCCGTCGTGCTGCACGAGCCGATGAAGCTCGTGACGGCAATGGCGGTTTCGCGCTCATACCGCAGAGTCGGCATCGGAACAGCGCTGCTCCGGCGTGCGGAACGCTGGGCGGCAGAGACCGGCGCGGCGGGTGTCCGGCTGGAGGCAGGCGTGATGCAGGGAGAAGCACAGGCGTTTCTGACGGCCTGCGGCTATTCCGCCGAGCAGAAGGAATACCGGATGCAGCGGCTGCTGGACGAGAAAAAGTGAAGAACAGTCTGCCGGCAGAAATTCGTATGAGAATGTAGCCTGTGCCGGCTGATTGCTGTCAGTATTAAAGGAGGAACTCTGATGGATTGTCTGTTTTGCAAAATCATTGCCGGAACGATTCCGAGCACAAAGGTCTATGAGGACGAGTTTGTCTATGCGTTCAAGGACATCAATCCGATCGCACCGGTTCACATCCTCTTCATCCCGAAGACGCATATTTCCGGCGCGTCTGCCGTGACCGCGGAGAATGCCGAGGTTGTCGGCAGAATCTTCACCGCGATTGCGAAGGTCGCGGCGGAGCTGAAGCTGGAAACCGGCTTCCGCGTCGTGACGAACTGCGGCGAGGACGCAGGACAGACGGTACCGCATCTGCACTTCCACCTGCTGGCGGGCAAGCCGATGGGCTGGTCTGCGGAAAGCGGTGTGTGAGAAGCACACGGCCGAAAACCCGTTCCGTGCAGCCGTCAGCAGCCTCCGTACCCACGGCGTAGAATGCTTCACGCTGGCGTGGACTGTGGGGCTGCTGTCGGCTTTTCTGGGCAAAGGGGCATATTCCGCGGCGGCGTCCGTGCTGCTGCTGGTTGCGGCAGTCGTTCCGGTGCTGATTTTCCGGGAGGAGCGTCCCCGCGCAGTGCTCTGTACGCTTTCCGCCGGACTGGCGCTTGGCATCTGCGTCTGGCAGCAGTATGATCTGCGCGTCCGGCAGCCGATGCTGGCACTGGACGGACAGACCGTCACGCTGACCGGCACGGTCACGGAGACAGAACCGGCGGCAGACGGCGGGTTCCGCTGTATGCTGCGCACACGGCTGAACGGTCACCGGGCGGAGGTTGAATGGTTCACCGGCGACATTCCGCCCTATGCGGCAGGCGATACCGTGACGCTTCGCGCAGAGCTGACCCGGATCACGGCGGATTACCGCAGCCGCACGGCGTCCTATGAGGCGGCATCCGGCAGATATCTGCGGATCTACCGTGCGGAGCTGCTGGACGAGAAGGCATATACGGGATTTTCGCTGCGGCGTCTGACGGCATGGTACCGGGACAGACTGACGGAGCGCATCCGCATGGCGCTGCCGGAGGAGGAAGCCGGTCTGCTCTGCGCCATGCTGTTCGGAGACAAGACCGCGCTTGCCGAACCGGAAAAGCTGGCGCTGTACCGTTCCGGCATCGGACATATCACGGCGGTATCCGGACTGCATCTGGTGTTTTTCTGTACGGCAGTGGCATGGCTGCTGCGTCTCCTGCAATGTTCGCCGCGGGGCGTGCTGGCGGGCTGTCTGGCCGCGATCGTCCTGTTCTCAATGATTGCCGACAGCGCCGTTTCGGTTTACCGCGCCGGCGTGATGCTCGCAATCAGTCTGGCGGCACCGGTCTTTCACCGGCAGGCGGACACCCTGCGTTCCCTCTGCATCGCCGTGCTGCTCTGTACGGCATTTACGCCGTATGTCATCGGCTCGGCGGCCTTCTGGCTGTCGGTTTCCGGCGTGTTCGGCATCGGCATTGCGGCGCCGTACATGACGCAGAATCTTCAGCCGGGATTCGGAAAAACGCTGGCACAGCTCTGCTGCGTCGCGGCGGCGGTCTTTCCCGCGTCGCTGCTGCTGACCGGAGAGTCCTCTCTGCTGGCGCCGGTCTGCAATCTGCTGATTCTGCCCTTCAGCATTGCCGCGCTGTATCTGGGACTGATCTTTGCCTGTACGGGCGGACTGGCGGCATTCCTGCTGCCCGTCGCGGGGCTGCTCTGCCGCATGACCGCGGTGCTTGCGGAAACGGCTTCGGCGCTCCCGTTTTCTCATGTCTTTTTTCAGTCCCGCGCCGTATCCGTTGTGACCGTACTGTTTGTGCCGGTTCTGCTGCTGCTCTTTGCGGCAAAGTGCAGACCCGTGCAGATTACGGCGGCATTTCTGACGGCCGGCGTCCTGCTGACCGGACTGTCCGCGTGGGCTGCGCGGCGAGCGGAGCGTCAGCTTCGGGTGGCCGTGCTGGGACAGAAGCAGGAGGCGGTGCTGGCAGTTTCCTCCCGCGGACAGACGGTGATTGCCGATTTGTCCGGCGCGGTGAAAAATCCGCAGTATGTGCAGCGTTATCTGCGGGAACAGGGTATCACGCACTGCACGCTGCTGCTCTCCGGCAGCCGGAATCTGGCGGCGTATCAGCGGGCATTTCCCGCCGGGACGGTATCCGCGCTCTATCTTGCGGATGACAGCCCGCTCCGCGAGGGACAGACGGTCTGCGGCGTCGTGCCGCAGTGCAGCACGGGAATTTACACGGCAGCGGTCGGCGATGCCCTGCTGACAACAGAGGGCGGCGCCGCCGAAATTACCTGTTACGGACAGAAAATCGCGGTTCTCCCCGCGAAGGACACCGCCCCGCAGACGGCGCTCGCGGTGATCCGCTGGGGCAGAGCCGGCGCGGTGCCGGAGGACAGCGCCGTCATCCGTCTGCTGACCGGTGAAACCGGAAACAACTGTCTGCTGACCGTTCCGCCGGACGGGCGCGCCGCCGTGCAGGCGCTCTCATAGCGTTCATCGTGCTGCCGCAGAAAAAGCCCCCCCATTGACAGAAAGGAACTGAAAAGAAAGTGAAAAGAAAACTGTTTTGTGAGATCTCCCCGCTGACCTATGCCATTTCGGAGAAGAAATGTATTGCGGTCCGTACCGTGAAGAATCTGCTGACGGAGCATCATTTTGCGAGCACGAAATCGGAGGAGCCGCTGCCGTTCTGCATTTATAAGCACAATTCCCTGATTCGCCGCAGACTCGGCAATGTCAATATGCAGCTGCAGGAGAACAAGGCAGTCAATCTCGGAATTGCAGCACCGAAAATCGACAAGGTGCTGATCCGTCCGGGCGAGACCTTCTCGTTCTGGCATCTCGTCGGAAAAACCAGCGCGAAAAAGGGCTATAAGGAAGGCCTGACCATCTCCTCTGACAAAACGCAGCCGGGTCTCGGCGGCGGAATGTGCCAGATGACCAACCTGATTCACTGGATGATTCTGCACTCTGATCTGGACATCGTCGAGCATCATCATCACGACCGCTTCGACCTGTTCCCGGATTTCAAGCGCACGATTCCGTTCGGGACAGGCACCTCGATCATGTATAACTATCTGGACTACCGGTTCAAGAACAACACGAAGCTGACCTATCAGCTCATCATCTATACGACGGACGAATATCTCTGCGGCGAGCTGCGTGCAAATCACCGTCAGAAGTGTAAATATCACATTGTTGCGGAGAATGAGTTTTTTTCCAGAGAGCACGGCGAGGTGTTCCGCAACGGCGAGGTCTACCGCATCAAAATCGACTGCAGAACCGGCGAGCAGCTTGAGAAAACGCTGATCCGGCGCAACCACGCAAAGCCCTGCTATGACACCAGCGGGCTGGAGATCATCGACATGGATGCGGCGGACGGCAGCGCAGCACCGGCCGGACAGACCGGCAGCACCGAAGCAGAGTAACGGCACGCGGGCGTTTGCACCGCGGACAGGGAGGGATGAACATGGCAAAGCTGGCAGCAGCGGATCTGCTGCGGGAAATCGGCTCTGAACGGCCGCCGCAGTGCTGCTTTGTCTGCGGAGAGGACACGCTGGCGGTCAGTCAGCTGGAAAAGCGCATTCTGAAGAAGCTGACCGACGGCGATCAGATGTCCTTCACGGCGTTTGACGGGCAGGCGCCGGATATCGACCGGCTGGCGGATGCCTGTTCCTTCTGCTCCATGTTCCAGCCGTACAATGTCATCGTCATCCGCGACCTCAATCCGGACACGGTTCCCGCCGCGGACATCGAGACGATGCTCGGCATCTGGAAGGAGCTGCCCGACCGCGTCATCGTGCTGGTCGTCATGCGGACGCTGCCCGCTTACGAGATCCGGCGCGGGGAGCCGTCCTTTCTGCCGAAATTCAAGAAGATCGCCGCCTTTTTTGAGAAGCAGGGCGTCCTGTGCATCTGCGAGAAGAAGAATGCGGCCGCGCTCGGCAGACAGATCATCGAGCGCGCCAAACGCCACGGCTGCGACATCAGCCGCCAGAACGCCGAGCTGCTTGCAAACCGCTGTCTCTGCGATTCCACGCTGATTCACACGGAAATGGACAAGCTGCTGGCCTGTGCGGACGGCGGCGAGATCACACGGGAAATGCTTGACGCGCTGACCGCCGCGCTGCCGGACGCCGATGTCTTCCGGCTGGCTCGCGCCGTCACCGGCGGAAACGGCGGACTCTCGCTCCGGCTGCTGCGCGATCTGACCGCAAAATCAGCGGATACCGGCACGATTCTCGGCCTGCTCACAGTGCTGAGCAGCACCTTCACGGACCTGTACCGCGCCAAGCTCGGACAGGGCGCCGCAAAGCAGACCGAAACGGTCGCGGCGGACTTTTCCTACCCGAAAAACCGCGAATTTGCCGTCCGGAACGCGATGCGCGACTGCCGCGATATGTCGCTGCCGCAGCTGAGGACCTGCGTGCGCATCCTGCGCGAGACGGACAAGAGCTGCAAATCCTCCCGCACGCCGCCGCGACTGCTGCTGGAGCAGGCGATCGTCCGGATGCTTCATGTCCGGCATGACGGGACGGAGGTCTTGCAGTGACGGAAAAACGCCGCATCCGTCCGGCCATCGTGGTCGAGGGGAAATATGACAAAATCCGGCTGGATGCCGTGGTGGATGCCGTGATTCTCGTGACAGACGGCTTTCAGATCTACCGCCGCCCCGATCAGCTCGCGCTGCTGCGCCATTATGCCGAAACGACCGGCCTGATGATTCTGACCGATGCCGATGCGGCGGGCTTTCAGATCCGCGGCTACTTAAAGGGCGCGATTTCCAAGGGCACGGTCCGTCATGTCTACATTCCCGGCATTCACGGGAAGGAGCGCCGGAAGTCCGCCCCCTCGGCAGAAGGGCTGCTCGGCGTGGAGGGCATGGACAATGACACGCTGCTCGAAGCACTCGAACGCGCCGGCGCTTTTTCGGATGCCCCGCCCGAACAGAAAAACGACATCACGCCCGCCGTGCTGTATGCGCACGGTCTGACCGGTGCGCCGGACTGCTGCGAACGCCGCAGGGCGCTGCTTTCTGCCATGCGTCTGCCGCCGCATCTCTCGGTCAGGGGACTGTGCGAGGTGCTGAATACGGTGACCTCCGCGGAAGCCCTCGGCGAATATCTCGCGGCGCTGACCGACGGGCGGACGGAGGACTGATGCAATATGAATAACGCGCAGATACGGCAGTTTTTTGAAGGCCGCGAACAGATTCCCTGTCCGGAGACGGAGCGGCTCACTGCCGGCGGATTCCGGCAGAAAAGCGGCGGGTATATCCGGTATGCGAGACAGTGCGGCATTGAAAACCCGTCTCAGTACTGGCATCTGATGACCTCGTGGAGCGCCCGTTCGGCGCCCGATGCCCCCTTTGACCGGCGGATTCAGTGCGGCGAGCTGATCTTCTGGATGGCGGAGGTCTCCGGTGCGGTTTCGCGGGCGGTGCTGCGGGGACTGGCAGACCGGATTCTCAGCGGTGCCGCCGGCCGCCGACGCAGTGCAAACCGTCTGATTCAGGCGGTCTGCTTTGACAGCATTGTCTGTTCGGTCACGGCGCCCTGTCTGATGACACCGTTCGGACGGATGCTGCTGCTGGCAGACGGCAGGGCGGTTCCCTGTTCTGCCCGTGCGCTCCCGCCGGATGCGCGCCGGTTTCCCGATGCAGCCGGCAGATTCCGCATTGAGGCGGTGCTGCGGCCGGACGGCGCGGCACATACGCTCTCGCTTATCCTGCCCGATCTTCCGGCAGATGCCGGTGTCTGCCGTGAATCCGGCGAGGGCATGGAGGCGGTCAGCTTCTGCGGCGCGGACGGTGTCCGGCTGACGGCGGCGCTTGCCGGAACAGTCAGCCGCGTCGGCGGACAGTACGATTATGACTGTCAGTACGAACAAAACGGCATCACCTGCCGCATTCTGCCGGAGACGAAAACGGCAGTGTTCCCCTTCGGGGCGGCGTGGACGGAAGGCGTATCAAGCTCTGCTGCCGGACAGCCGTCCGATGTGCAGACATGGCTTGCCGCCGACCCGACTGCCGCAGACTGAATTTCAGACGAAAGGAGCTGCCGCATGATTCTGCTTGATCTGACCGTTTTGCTCTGCATCATCCCGCTGACGGCAGTGCTTTCGTTCTGTCTGCCCGCACGCATCCGGCCGTATGTCCTGCCGGCGGGCGGTCTGGCGGCGGTATTTGCCGCGTGCGGACTGCGCGGGCTGCTCCTGACGCTGCTCTCGGTCTGTCTGGGATGGGTTTTTCTGCGGACACAGCCGACTGCCGCACAGAACCGGCGTGCAGCGGCATTCCGGATGACAGCGGGCATCGCGGTGCAGGCGGCGTTTCTGCCCGCGGGCAGGCTGCTGCTCGATGCACCCGCACAGCGCATTCCGCTGCTGATCTGCATCATGCAGGCGGTGCTCTGTCTCCGGATGCGGTATGCCGGACAGATTGCCGCGCAGCCGCTGACTGCGTACTGCGGATATCAGTGGACGCTGCCGCGTCTGATCGGCGGGCCGGTGTGCTCTTATCCGGAGGCGGCAGAGGCGGAGGCCGGCCGCACACCCGATTTCCGGCTGGCAGGGGACGGCGCACTGCATTTCACGGCGGGACTGGTACAGCTTTCGCTGCTGGCGGCGCCGCTCTTTTCCATGCACCGGCAGATGACTGACACCGGTGCGGCGGTATCTGCCGCGGACACATGGCTGCTGCTGGCGGTATTTTACTGCGCCGCCTATTATGCGGTGCGGGGCGCTTCGGAGCTCTGCCGCGGATTTGCCGCACTGACGGGCATCCGGCTGCCGGCACAGTCCGACACGCCGCTGCGGGCGCATACCCCGCGGGACTTCTGCCGGCGCTGGTACCGCTCCGCCGCCGACTGGTGCAGAGCCGTCCTGCTCGGAGACGGCGCCGAACCGGACAACACCTCATATTTTGCGCGGATGCTGCTCTGCTTCTGCGGCATCGGGCTGATGCTGGGCAGGGGCTGGGCGACCGGCCTGCTCTGGGGTGTGTATATGGCACTGATTCTGGCCGCGGAACGGGCGCTCCGGCGGCGCGGCGTGCATGCGGCAGAGGGCGTTTCCCGTTTTCTGACCGTGCTGCTGATGCTGTACGGCTGCTGCGCATTTCAGGCGGCGACGATCTCGGACAGCCTCTCCGCCGCCGCCAGTCTGATCGGCAAAAACGGCCTGCTGCCGAGCGGCAGAGCGCTGTACGCCTTCCGCAATCACTGGCTGCCGCTGGTGACTGCCGTCATCGGGCTGTTCCCGGTCAGAGACGCAATGCGCCGCCTTCTGCAAAAAAAGACATGGCTCCGCCGGATCGCGTATGTGCTGATTCCGGTCGCGGAAGCGGCACTGCTGCTGCTCTGCCTTGCCGGACTGCTCGGCAGCAGACTGCGCGGCTGAGCGCGGACGGAGCGGACGCAGGACAGCACGGAATCTTTCTGCCGGAGACTGACAGCTTTCTCCGCAGATGACGGCATTTTGCCGTATTTTCAAAGTTTCGGCAGCACCGCAGAGAACCGGCGTTGCTGTCAATAGAAAGGCATGAAATCCAATGGAATCGTTTACCCCGCAGGAATTTGAAATCTACGATATGCACGCCCACATCTTTCCGCATAAAATCAGCGAAAAGGCGACGCTTTCGATCGGGCATTTCTATGACATCACGATGCACTATTCGATCGGTGAGTCGGAAAAGCTCCTTGCCGCCGAGCAGCAGATCGGCACGAAAAAGATGCTGGTCTGCTCGGTCGCCACGACGCCGAAGCAGGTTGTCTCGATCAATGATTTTATCAAGGCGGAGTGCGACAGGCACCCGGAGATGATTGGCTTTGCCGCGATGCACGGCGACTATGAGGATATCGCCGGAGAGGTGGACCGCGTGATTGCGATGGGGCTGCACGGCATCAAGCTGCACGCCGACTTTCAGCGCACCCCGATTGATTCCAAATCCTCTTACCGCATTTACGAGGCGATTGAGGGGCGGCTCCCCGTGCTGATGCACATGGGCGATTACCGCCACGACTATTCGCACCCGCGGATGCTCAAAAAGGTCATGGAGGACTTCCCGAAGCTCAAGGTACTGGCGTCGCATCTGGGCGGATTTGCCGCGTGGGATGAGGCGGAGGCGGTCCTGAAGAGCAGCGAGAATGTCCGCTTTGACACATCGAGCGCCGTCTGCCTGATGAGCCCGGAGCGCGCCGTGCGCCTGATCCGCCATTACGGCACGGATTATTGTATGTTCGGCACGGACTTCCCGATGTGGGATCCGAAAAAGGAGGCGGAGCTGCTGCTTTCGCTGGGCTTTACGCGTGCGGAATACGAGAAGATGTTTGCGCGGAACGCAAAGGAATTCCTCGGAATCTGAGCCCGCTGTTATTTTGAATCGAATCGGAGGAGAAGCCAAGCCATGCTGATATCCTGTACCGGCATCCACAAGTTTTATAACGGCAACCATGTGCTGAACGGCGTTTCGCTGACGGTCGAAAATCAGGACCGCATCGGTCTGGTCGGAGACAACGGCTGCGGAAAATCGACGCTCCTGCGCATTTTAACCGAGCAGGAGCTGCCCGATGCCTTTGCGCATGACGAGCCCGCCATTGCGAGGGCGACGCATCTGCGGATCGGCTATCTGGCACAGAACGCAGGGCTGGACGGCAGCCGGACCGTGCTTGCGGAAATGAACGATGCCTTTTCCCCGCTGCACGCGGCAAGGGATACCATGCGTGCGCTGGAATCAAAAATGGAATCCGCGCCGCTCACCGATGCCGAAACCGATGAATATGCGCGGCTTTCTGCATTTTTTGAAATCAACGACGGCTACACGACCGATGTGCGCATCCGCACCGTGCTGTACGGCATGGGCTTCTCCGAGGAGACGCTGTCCCGCACGGTTTCCGGCTTTTCCGGCGGCGAAAAGACGCGGCTGGCGCTCTGCAAGCTGCTGCTCTCCGCACCGGATCTGCTGATTCTCGACGAGCCGACCAACCACCTCGATTTCCGCACGGTCGGCTGGCTTGAGGAATACCTGAAGGGCTGGCGCGGCGCACTGCTGATCGTCAGCCATGACCGCTTCTTCCTCGACCGTCTCTGCACGAGCATCTGTGAACTCGAACGCGGCGAGCTGACGCGCTATAAGGGCAATTACACGGCGTTCACCGCCCTGCGCGCCGAGGCGCGGGAGCGTCAGCAGAAGGAATATGAAGCACAGCAGCGCGAAATCGCAAAGCTGGAGGATTATGTCGCCCGCAACAAGGTGCGCGCCTCGACGGCAAAGGCAGCAAAATCCAGAGAAAAGCAGCTTGAGAAAATCGAGCGGATTGACCGCCCCTTTTCCGCGGCGAAAACCGCAAAGCTGCATTTCAACTATGCCGTGACCCCGCCGATTGATCTGCTGGAGGTCAAAAACATCGACCTGACCGTCGGCAGCGGCGCGCAGAAAAAGACGCTGGCGGACGGCATCTCCTTTACGGTGCGGCGCGGCGAAAAGCTCGGCATCATCGGGGAAAACGGCGCCGGAAAATCGACGCTGCTCAAGGTGCTCAGAAACATTCTGCCGCACAAGGGACTGGTGCGCTGGGCGGCCGGCACGCGCCTTGGATGCTTTGAACAGGAGAGCGAATCGCTCAACCCCTACGCAACCGTCTTTGACGAGCTGCACGACCGCTGTCCGTCCCTCAGCGACTTTGAGGTGCGCTCTCTGCTCGGTCAGGTGCGCCTGACCGGCGAAAATGTGTTCAAGGAAACCGGCGTGATCTCCGGCGGCGAACGCGCCAAGCTCTGCTTCGCCATTCTGATGACCGAGCACGGCAATGTGCTGCTGCTCGATGAGCCGACCAACCATCTGGATCTTGCGACGAAGGAGATTTTAGAGGAGGCGCTGGCGGAATTTGACGGGACGATCCTCTTTGTCAGCCACGACCGCTATCTGCTCGACCGTCTGGCGGACGGGCTGCTCATCATGGAGAACGGTACCCTCGAACGCTTTGCCGGGCGCTTCTCTGCCTATCAGGAGCAGGTCCGCCGCCGCACGGAACTCGAAGAACAGGCCGCTGCCGAGGAGAAATCGAAAAAGGCGGCAGAGAAGGCGGCGCAGTCCGCGCAGAACAGCTACCGTTCCAGGGAGATGCGGAGCCTCGCCGCAAAGCGCCGCGCCGAAAAAGCCCGCATTGAGCAGGAAATGGATGATCTGCAGAACGAGGAAACCGCCCTTCAGGCATCGCTCTCGGATGAGGCGGTCATCGCCGATTACGAGAAGATGAACGCCGCCTGCACGCGACTCGATGAAATTCACAAGACACTGGACGACCTGCTTGAACGGCTCATTCTGCTGGAGGAAGAGATTTAAGGCAACACCGTGCAAAGCCCGTCTGACGGCTTGGCGGCGCATCTGCACCGCCAGCTTTGTGCGGTGCTGCCTTAAGCGGGCGCTGAAAGGAGAACCGATATGCTGCGGATCGACAATATCCCGCTTCCGCTCGACTATACCGACGAAACACTGAAAAAGCGGGCGGCCAAAAAGCTCCGCTGCCGTCCCGCAGATATCCGGAAGGTGACGCTCTTCCGGCGCGCCGTCGATGCCAGACGCGAGGTGCGCTTTACGGCGACACTGGATGTGACCGTCCGCGATGAGGCCGCGCTGCTGCGCACACTCCCGCCGACGGTGCGCGTCCGGCAGGTGCAGCCGTTTGTCATGCCGGAATATGAGCGGAAAACCCTGCCGCATCCGCCAGTTGTCATCGGCGCCGGCCCCGCGGGACTGTTTGCGGCGTGGGTGCTGGCACAGGCGGGGCTTTGTCCGGTGCTGCTGGAACGCGGAAAGCCCGTTGCCGAGCGGCAGAAGTCCGTGCAGGAGTATCATCTGACCGGCAGGCTCGACCCTGAGAGCAATGTGCAGTTCGGAGAGGGCGGCGCCGGAACCTTTTCGGACGGCAAGCTCAACACCGGCACCAACAGCCCGTATCACCGCACGGTCTTTCAGACCTTTGTGGACTGCGGCGCGCCGGACGAAATTCTCTGGCAGGCGATGCCGCATATCGGCACGGACCGGCTGGCGGTCTGCATCCCCGCATTGCGCAAACGCATCGAGCAGGCGGGCGGAACCGTTCTGTTTTCCGCGAAATGCACCGGCATTACGGCGAAGGACGGGCGCGTTGTCTCCGTGGAATATGAGCAGAACGGCGAGTGCCGTTCCCTGCGCACCGACCATGCGGTGCTTGCAGTCGGACACAGTGCCAGAGATGTCTTTCAGTGGCTTTCTGACGCCGGCATCCGGATGATTCAGAAGCCGTTTTCCCTCGGACTGCGCATCGAGCACCGGCAGCGGGACATCGACCGGCTGTGCTACGGCGATGCGGCGTCACATCCGCGGCTTTCTGCCGCGAGCTACCGGCTGGTCGCCCACGGTGCGCAGAGCCGGACGCTTTCCGGCGCACAGCCTCTGACGCGGACGGTGTACTCTTTTTGTATGTGTCCGGGCGGGACGGTGCAGGCGGCGGCGTCCGAGCCGGAGACCGTCGTCACGAACGGCATGAGCTGCTTTGCGCGGGACGGCGAAAACGCGAATGCTGCGCTGCTGGCGGTCGTTCAGACGGAAGATTTCGGCGGAGACGATCCGCTGGCGGGCGTCCGGCTTCAGCGTGAGATTGAGCAGGCGGCGTTCCGGGCGGGCGGGGGAACCGGCAAGGCGCCTGTGACGCTGCTGGCAGATTTTATGAAGGGGCAGAATTCGGCGGCATTCGGCAATGTGATGCCGACCTATCCGCTCGGAACGGTATTTGCAAGACCGGAGAGCTGTCTGCCGGAGCCGATTTGTCAGGCGCTGCGCGAAGCACTGCCGAAGCTGGAGCAGGGGCTGCACGGATTTCTGATGCCGGACGCGGTACTGACGGCGCCGGAGACGCGAAGCTCCTCGCCGGTCTGTGTGCTGCGGGATGCAGAGACGCTGGAATCGGTATCGCTGCGCGGGTTATATCCGTGCGGAGAGGGTGCCGGATATGCGGGCGGGATTGTATCGGCGGCAGCGGACGGCATCCGGTGTGCGGAGCGGATTCTGGCCGGCAGTCAAACCCTAAATT
Organism: Oscillospiraceae bacterium; assembly: GCA_017414145.1. The sequence goes on from JAFPQL010000124.1 coordinate 12,889, forward strand.
TCTCTGCGTGACGAACGAAAACCAGCGGCGCGTATCAAAATTAAAGTTTTTGGTCGAGCTTTTTTCAAAAAGCTCGCGGGTCAAGGGCAGAGCCCTTGTCGCGCTCCGCAGAGCGCGAAACTCTCCCGCATAAGGAGAGCTCGGCGGGCTTGGGGACCTGCGATAGAGGTCCCCATTCCAAAATAGCATCCGCGAAGCGGATACCTTATTCTACAGAAACCGGCGCTGCCATTGATTACATGGCGGCGCCGGTGGTTTTGTATGGTTCTATCGTGTCGAAGTTTAGTTGTGTCCCGATTCCGCCCGCGGCGGGCTTTAGATCATTGCCAGCGCGGGCTCCGCGCCGGGCTTTAGGAAATGGCAGCGGGGGCTCCCCGCCGGCCGCCGCCTTGACAAATTCAGAAAAATCAACTATAATGAGACTGGAGCTGCATATGCCGGCGCAGATGCAGCGAATCTCATTTTATCATGAAAGGATTACTTATGGATACCGATGGCGATCGATTATGGCTGCTCTGCGGTCTGCTGGTGCTGGGATGTCTGCTGCGCGCATGGTATGCCGCCTGTGAAACGGCACTGACCGAGGCAAATGACGCGGTTATCCGCACCCGCGCAGAGACGGATGCCCGTTTCCGGCGGGCGGACAGGCTCGTTTCGCAGCCTGCGCGTCTGCGGCGGGGCTTCACAATGCATCGCATTCTGTCCGCGGTCTGGCTCGGCGTGCTGGTTTTCGGGATGTTCGGCGGCAAGCTCGCCGCACTGATCCCGTTCCGGGACGCGGCGCTGGTCTCCGGCATACTGCTGTCTGTTGGCGTCACACTGCTGCTCGCGGTTCTGACGGATCTGTTCCCGCGCAGACTGGCGCGGCGGACCGGCGAACGGTTTGTCCGGCACTGCGCACTTTCCGTGCAGATTCTCTTTGGTCTGCTGATGCCCCTCTGGGGTGCCGCATCCTGCCTGACCGCTTTGCTCTGCCGGCTCACCGGCACGCCCGCTTCGGACGCTGCCGATGTTGTCACGGAGGAGGAAATCCGACTGCTGGTCGATGCGGGCAATGAAACGGGCGGCATCGAGGAAAGTCAGCGCGAGATGATCAACAATATTTTCACCTTTGACGATGTGCCGGTCTCGGATGTCATGACGCACCGCAAGGACATGGCGGCCGTGCCGAAGGACGCAACTGCTTCCGAAACGGCCGCGCTTGCGACGGCGGAGGGATTCTCAAGAATCCCCGTCTACGAGGAGAAGGTTGACAATATCGTCGGCGTGGTGCTGGTCAAGGATCTGCTTCCGCTGGTCGGACGCGCCGAGGACTGTCCCGTCACAGAGATTATGCGGCGGGCGATTTTCGTGCCGGATACGGCAAAGTGCAGGGATGTTTTTCAGCGGATGCGCCGCGAAAAGATGCAGCTTGCCATTGTTTCGGACGAGTACGGCGGGACGGCCGGCATGGTGACAATGGAGGATCTGCTGGAGGAAATTGTCGGCAGCATTCAGGATGAATACGACGACGAGGAGGCGGAGCTGACAGAGCTTTCCGCCGGCGTCTATTCGATCGACGGTGCCGCGGACCCCGAAGATATCCTGCCGCGGCTCGGTATCCGGCCGGAGCTGGCGGCGGAGTTCGACACCATGAGCGCCTATGTGGTACATCTGATCGGACGCATTCCGGAGGAGGGAGAGCGTCCGGCAGTCGAGGACGGCGGCGTGCGCTATACGCTGCTTTCCTGTGAGGACAACTGGATCAGCCGGATCCGCGCGGAGGTGCAGCAAAAACCGGAAGGAGCGTGAGCTATGTCGAAAATCGGAAAAGCAGCCGCGGCAGCGCTGATTCTGATGCTGATTCTGGTCGGCGCGGCGATCAGCCGCAGCTCGTCCGGCGGCGGACGGAGAAGCGAAAAATCCTTTACGGAAGCAGAGCAGGCCGCGCGCTATCCGTTCCGGCAGCTCAATGCGCGGGAAAAGGCACTTTACCGCACGCTTTACGCGGGAATTGAAAACTATGAGGACCGCATCGCCCTGCCGTACACCTATACCGATCAGGAATACGAGCGCGTCTACCTGATGCTGACGATGCAGGAGCCGCAGTTTTTCTATGTGGATAAGGTCTACGAGCTTTCCGACAAAATGGACACGGCGGTCATACATTATCTATTCGGCGAAGAGGAAGCGGAGCGCATCCGCGGACAGCTCGAAGCGCGGGCAGAGTCGATGCTCAGCCGCATTTCCCCGACGCAGAGCGAAGTGCAGAAGCTGATGATGCTGCATGATCTGATTGCGGAGCGCTGTCAGTATTCGGATTTTCTGTTCTCCGGTTCGGTTTACGGATGTCTGATCAACGGCATGGCGCTCTGTGAGGGCTACGCGAAAACCTTTGTGTATCTGGCGCGGAAGCTGGGACTGGAAGCGATGTGCGTGACCGGCAAGTCGTCCCGCGATGTGCTTCATGTCTGGAATATTGCGAAGATTGACGGCGCATACTATAATATTGATGTGACATGGGACGACGATGACACCTATCAGGGCGGCATTCCGCACTGCTGCTTTGCCATGCCGGACCGCCTGTTCACGGACCATATTCCGGATGAGACGGCGTTTACCCCGCCGCCGTGCAGCGGCATGGAGATGACCTATTATCAGCAGCGCGGGTATCAGCTGGCGGAAGCTTCGCAGCTGAACACCAGCCTGAGTGCGTGGAGTATGCAGAGAAACGGCCAGCTTCTCGAATTCCGCTGCGCCAACGAGGGCGTATTTGTTGAGGTGCGCGAGCGGCTGCAGAGAGATCCGGAGATCGGAAGAATCCTGCGGCAGAACGGAATGCACGACGGTGCGCGGATTTTCCTGGATCCAGCCCGTCAAATTGCTGTGGTACTTCCGGAGGGACACGGATATTTTTAGACAAACATCCAAAACGCGGAAAAATCTCAAAAAACGCTTGACTTTTTTCTGCGGATGTGGTATTATAATCAAGTCGCCGCGAGAGCGGGGACAAGGAACAGCACCTTGAAAATTGAACAATGCAACCAAGAAGAACCCTTGAGATTCCGTACCGAAGCGAGTTCTGAGGAGCGAGCGGAGGTACATGTCGAGGCGAGACAAAAAA
>JAFPQL010000125.1 GCA_017414145.1 Oscillospiraceae bacterium
TTGATCGCATTGAGGTCAACGTGCTCCGCGAGCAGCTCCTTTGTGCGGTGATACACATGAAGGATCAGCTCCATCATGCGGAACTGCTTGTCCAGCGGAACATAGGTATCCTCCGCATGATACGCATTCTGCTGCAAAAATCCGACACGGATCAGACGCGCAATCTCAATGATGAGCTTCTGATCGTCGGGCAGGACATCGGAGCCGATCAGGCGGACGATATCCATGAGCGACTGCTCCTCTTTCAGCAGTGCGCTGATTTCGGTGCGGTACTCATTGAACTTCGGATCGACCTCTGCCTCATAGAAATGCGAGAGATCATCCAGATATTCGCTGTAGCTCATGTTCCAGTTGATTGCCGGATAGTGACGCGCATAGGCGAGCGCCTTGTCCAGTCCCCAGAAGCAGCGGACGAAGCGGCGTGTATTCTGGGTGACAGGCTCGGAGAAGTCGCTTCCCTGCGGCGAAACAGCACCGATAACGGTGACGCTGCCCTCTCTGCCGTTGAGTGTCTCATAGGCGCCGGTGCGCTCATAGAACTCGGAAAGACGCGAGGGGAGATATGCCGGATAGCCTTCTTCCGCAGGCATTTCCTCGAGTCGTCCGGAGATTTCACGGAGCGCCTCTGCCCAGCGGGATGTGGAATCGGCCATGATCGCGATGTGGTAGCCCATATCGCGGTAATATTCAGCGAGTGTAATGCCGGTATAGATCGAAGCTTCACGCGCCGCAACCGGCATATTCGATGTATTTGCGATCAGAACGGTACGCTCCATCAGGGATTTGCCCGTGCGCGGGTCCTTCAGCGCGGTGAATTCTTCAAGCACCTGCGTCATTTCGTTGCCGCGCTCGCCGCATCCGATATAGACGATGATGTCCGCATCACACCACTTGGCGATCTGGTGCTGCGTCATGGTCTTGCCGGTGCCGAAGCCGCCCGGAATCGCCGCGGCGCCGCCTCTGGCAATCGGGAACAGCGTATCGAGGACACGCTGACCGGTAATCATCGGGCGCGAGGGTGCCAGCCGTCTGGCGGCAGGTCTGGCGCGCCGGATCGGCCACTTCTGGCAGAGCGTCAGCGAATGCTCCTGCCCCGCCGCGTCCTTCAGACAAATGATCTCATCATTGAGGCGGTATTTGCCGTCCTTCACTGTCCGGACAACCGTTCCGGACATCGCCGGCGGCACCATGCACAGGTGCAGAATTGCGGAAGTCTCCTGACAGGAAGCGTATGCGTCGCCGCCCTGCAGCACGGTGCCGGTCTTGACCTTGACCGTGACATCGTACTCGCGCTCGGTATCGAGCAGCGGCACGGCGATGCCGTCTCCGATGAATGCGCCGGACACCGATTCGAGCGTTTTGAGCGGCCGCTCGATGCCGTCAAAGATGTTGTTCAGGATGCCGGGGCCCAGCGTCACGGACATCGGCGCGCCGGTCGGTTCGACCGGTTCCCCCGTCCGCAGGCCGGATGTACCCTCGTAGACCTGAATCGTCGTTTCGGCATCGCTCACGCCGATGACCTCGCCGATCAGGCGCCGTTCGCCGACATAGACCATTTCCATCATGGAAAAGGCGTTCGTATCCCGCACCTTGACGACAGGGCCGTTGATACTGTAGATCACAGGATTTGGCATCACGCATTCCCTCCGTCACCGATACTGTGTTTTCTGTAAAATTCACGGAACTGCGCGGAAAACGCTTCATCAAGCGTATGGTTCTCGCAGCGTCTGCCGTCCGGAGACAGCAGCGACAGTCCGCCGAGCGTGATTGCGGGATCCGCACGGAAGCTCACCGCGGTCTGCGCAGCCTCCGAAAGCGCCTCCCGCAGCGAAAAATCCGCCTCGCGCAGCAGAATCACCGTGCCGTCCGCAGGCTTTGCCCGCCCGACGATGCCGGTCATCCACGCGCAGTAATCCCCACTCTCCGTAAAGGCAGCCAGACGCGACCGCAGCTCCGCAAACAGCGACAGCAGCATATTCTGCCTGCGCGAGAGCAGACTGGTCTTGCCGCGGTAGCCGATCTGCGACAGGCGTTTCTTGTATTTCATGTCAATGCGCTGCTTTGCCGCCTCCAGATCGCGGTCGGCTTCGGCTGCACAGCGGCGCTGTGCTTCCTCCAGAATCCGTGCCGCCTCCTCGTCCGCGTGCGCAGCAGCTTCGGCGATCTGCTCATCCGTACTGCGGCTGACCGCCTCCATGAACTGTTCCAGCTTCTGGTTTGCGTCCATTGTTCCCATCCTCTCCGGCAGCGGTGCGCGCACGCACTGCCGTTCCGATCAAATATGAATGCCCACGGTCTCCGCCAGATAGCGCGAGATCGACGCGGTCATATCCGCGCTGCCGTGCCGGTCGGGAATGACCGTCAGCAGCGGTGCCGTGCCGCGCTCCTTCCACCGGGTCACATCTTCTTCGATGAGACCGGCGAGCTTTTCCGTGAGACAGACCACCGCGATGCCCTCTGTCCTGAGCGCCTTCACCAGCGCCTGCCGTGCCTCCTCCGCGGTGTGGGCGATTTCGCCTTCACAGCCCGCCAGACGCATTCCGGTCAGGGAATCGAGGTTGTCGCTGATGACATAGCTTCTCATTACAGCTTCGACAGAATCATGATTGCGATCAGCAGGCCGTAGATCGCAACACCTTCGCCCAGCGCGACGAAAATCAGCGCCTTTGCAAAGACCTTCGGCTCCTCTGCGATTGCACCGATTGCGGCAGGGGAAGCGTTTCCGACCGCGATGCCGCAGCCGATCGAACCGATGCCGACGGCCAGTGCGGCGGACAGATAGCCAAGACCCGCAGAGGATGCGCTCTTTGCGGCCTCTGCCGCCTCCGCGGCGTGAACCAGACCGCCTGCCGGCACAGCGACCGCGCAGAGCAGCACCGCGCCGAAGGCGCACAGATTAAAGAGCAGCGCACGGCGCAGCGTCCGGACGGACTTGCCCTTTTTCAGCATGACATAAACCGGAAGTGCCAGCAGGACAACAATCGCCAGCGGCAGCAGAATCAGCTCCAGAATTTCGTAAACAGACATGGTATTATCCTCCTAATATTTTACTGCTCCGGCTGATGCAGCGCGGAGAAATCGTCAAATTGAACCGAAATCGGCGTGAACGGCTTTCCGTCGCCGTCATAGCAGCGGGAGAACACCTCGTAATACTCCAGACGCAGCACCTGAATGCCGACGATCAGACCCTCCAGACACATGACGAAGATATTTCCGAGAATCATGACAACCGGCGAATGCCCCTCGTTCGAGAGCAGCATCACGACGCTCATCAGACCCGCGTGCGAGAACACGAAGCCGCCCACACGGATGAAGGACAGCGTATTCGTCGCGTAGCCGAGCAGAAATTCAAAGCACTCAAAGAAATTCGACGCGATGAAATCGCCGATCTCCGGCTTTTCGTAGGACTTGTGTGCCATCCAGTGCCCCAGCGGCTCGCGGAAGAACATCAGCAGCAGCGGCAGCACCAGCATTCCGAGGATCACCGGCAGCGTGAGGAAGCTGCGCCCCGTCAGGATGCCGACCACAATCAGCAGCAGACCGGCGAAAAAGACCAGTCCCGCGATGCCGTTGTTGCCGAACACCGCTTCCTCGTAATCGCGGCGCCTGAGCCGGACGGCGATATTGACGAGCATCGAGATCACGATGATGACCGCACCGAGCCCGACCGCGCCGAAGATGATCGTATTCGTATTCTCCATGGCGTGCAGCGGCAGGAACGGCACACCGAGCCGCTCCCACACCGGATCGAGCAGATGCTCATATCCGAAGACCGACCCGTAGAACAGTCCCGCGACCGCACTCGATACACCGATTCGCGCCATGATGCCGCCGAGCGGGAACTTCTTTTTCTTGTCGAGGAAGATGCCCAGCAGCGCCATGACCAGTCCCTGTCCGACATCGCCGAACATCAGGCCGAACAGCAGCGTATAGGTGACGGCGAGCAGAGAGGTCGGGTTGAAGCCGTTGTAATCGGGCAGCCCGTACATCTCCACGAACATGGCGAACGGCCTTGAGAACCAGCCGTTTTTGAGCCGCACCGGCGGCTTGACCTGCGAATTCGCAATCGGCGCTTCGTAGGCGACCGCCAGATCGGGCACATTGTCGATATACTTCCGGAACTGCTCCTTCTCGCTGACCGGCACATAGCCCATCAGGTTGAATTTATCGTGCATGACGATGCACTGCGAACGGAGCTTTGCGACCTCGCTCTGATACTTCGCATAGCAGTACATCCGTCCCAGCAGCGGCGCCTCCGATTCATAGATGCGGTGCTCCTCCGTGCTGAGCGTTTCGAGCTGCGCCTTCTGTTCGGTCAGCTTCATCCGGAGCGATTCCAGCGCCTGCTGCGGCGTGCCGTCGAGGCCCTCCGGCAGGCGGTACTCCTCAAAGAGCAGCCCCTTCATGATGGCGTCCACTGCCGCAATGCGCGTCTGCTCGGCAAAATAAAAGCCCCAGACATATTCGTGCGCGGTGTGGTAGCGCTGGAAGATGAAGCCCTCGTCGCTGTAAAACTCCAGCTTCTGGAGATTTTCCTCCGGCATTCTGCCGAAGCGGTGTACGATGTGACGGCAGCGCGTCAGCTCGCCGAGGTCGATATCCGAGCTTTGCAGATATTTCAGGTGAATCGAGGCATTTTCATATTCCGCGATGCGTCTGCGCGCCTCGCTGAGCTGGCTGCGGACCTCACGCAGTCTGCCGGAGACTCTGCCCGCCTCCCCGATGATCTGCTCCGGTGAAAATTCACCCGGCAGCGGCTCGCGGGTCGTATCCGGCGATATCTGCCGCAGATCCAGCTCGGACAGCGCCCGGAGCGCCTCCGCATACGGATCCTCCGCTGCTCTGCTGCCGCCGGTATCCTCTGCGGCGCCGATCAGCTTTCCCGCGTTTTCAATGTGAAACACACGGCTTTGCAGACAGGCGACAATCGCTTCATCGAGCTGCGGCAGCGCACCGACGATGCTCACAAGCTCGAGCTTTTCAATCGACAAAAGAACACCTCCTCATCCGTCAGGACGGTTCCGCAATCAGCAGCGACCGGATATACGACACCGGCTTCTGATATCGGATGCCCTCGATGACGGCAATCAAATTCCGAACCTCGATCTGGTTCAGACAGTGTACGGCGTACAGGCTGACCGCGGCGTGCCCCGAAAAATGCAGGGCATTGCGTGCCGTGCGCCAGCGCAGTGCCTGAAAGGCGCGCTCCATGCGGAACGCATCCGGCACATCCGGCAGGTCTGTCAGCATCCTGCCGTAGCGTGTTCCGGCGAGCACCGCTTCAAATTCCGCCTTGTCCGGCGCGCTGTAAAGCGCCTCCATCGTCCGGCGCGGCAGTCTGCCGGAAATGGGCAGCATCATGCTGTCGAGGGTCTGCCGGTCGGCGCGGAACACACTCTTTAAGCGGTAGGCATTGATGAGATTGATGAGATCGACCTGCTCGCAGATCAGCCCGCGGAGCGCTTCGAGATCGTCTCCGCGCATGGTCTGCTCCGCCTCCTTCAGAATGCGGGACAGACAGTCGGCACGCAAAGCGACCTCCAGCTCTGTGTACGGAATCGGGTCGCTGTCGTTCTGCGGGAGATACTTCCGCAGAATCGGCGCATAGGGCGTCCCGGCAACGGCGTCCAGCAGCGCGGCATTTGTGCCTGCGCGTGCGAGCTTTTCCTGCTCAAAGCTCAGATACGGGTTCAGCCATGTATCCATCGACGAGATATATTCCTGATTGCCGAGCTGAATCGCCTTGAACAGCTCCCGGATCTCATATTCATAAATAAAAAAGCGGAAAAACGGCTTTGCCGAAAGCTGTTCGAGGCTGCAAAAGTGCAGGCACTCCGTAAACAGATTGCGCGCAAGCAGCATTTCAAGATGTCCGCGGTGGGTGTAGGCAGGCTCCAGACCGGCGAGCAGCTCCCCGTACGCGGGCGTGCCCTTCAGATAAGACACAACCTCCGCGACGGAGTGCAGATTCACCAGATTGCGGTAATCCTCCGCACGCAGCCGGTGCCCGTACGCCGCACGGATCAGCGCAACGGTGGCGCGGTAATTCATCGGCATGGCTCAGGCCTCCGCTTCACGCAGCGTCTCCTGAAAGAGGGCGTCAAGCAGCTCTGCACGCCGCGATTCAAACTGTTCGCTGAGCTGATCGCCCCTGCGGTCAAATTCGGCACGCAGCTCGGCGAGCTTCTGCTCACAGGCTTCGCGGGCCGCCTCCTCATATTCAACAATGGCATCACGCGTCTGGTGCTCGGTCGCCTCGGTGACGGCGGCAGCCTTCGCGCGCGCATCGGAAATCTGCTTTCTGCACGCGGCCTCAGCGGCGGAGAGACGCTCCTCCACGGCGGCATCGAGCCGGACGATTTCCCGAATGGTCTGATCCACGGCAATCGCTCCTTCCGGTATGGGATTCAGCGGGCAGTCCCGCTGGAAAACGATACATATTATTATACTCCGTTTTTGCCGGTTTGTCAAGAAATCGCACGAAAATGCAGGGGAAGCGAAATCGGTTGTCCCGTCCGCCGTCCGGACGCACGGATTCCCTGCCGGACGCGGGCTGATCCGACGAAATCACCGGACTCCCATTGAACTTTTCGCCGGAATGTGATATAATAGAAGAAAGCACAGGAAAGGAGCATTCGTGTATGCACCCGATTGCACATTTCAAGACGATTCAGCGTCACCGTCACATGGTACTGCGGCACTGTATCCGCGCCGGCATCCCGCTGCAGGGACTGCTGCACGACCTGTCGAAATTTTCGCCGACAGAATTCATCCCCGGCATGATTTTCTATCAGGGAAACCGCAGCCCGAATGAGGCCGAGCGCGAGCGCAAGGGTTATTCCGCGGCCTGGATGCACCACAAGGGGAGAAACCGGCATCATTTTGAATACTGGTCGGACTACAACCCGAAGACGCGGCGGTACGAGCCGGTTCAGATGCCGACGCGCTATCTGATTGAGATGTTCTGCGACCGTGTGGCGGCGAGCAAGATTTACCGCGGAGACGCATACCGGCAGACGGATCCGCTGCGGTACTTTGAAAGCGGACTGGAGCGCGGCCGGCCGATTCACCCGAAAACATCAAAGCAGCTTCATTTTCTGCTGAAGATGCTCGCCGAAAAGGGAGAAGCCGCGACCTTTGCATACATCCGCAGGCTCAAAAAATAACCGTCGGGCGGGCGGGCAGTGCCCGGCGCGGAGCCCGCGCTGGCAATTCCTAAAGCCCGCCACAGGCGAAAACAAGGCGCAAACGAACTTCACCCCGATAGAACAACATCCAAAACAGCCAAGAAACGAAAGCGGAGCAACAAAGGGGTCAAAGGTAAGGAAAGGGGAGGCGCGCCGTATATGCAAAGCATATACTTGGGGAAACATTAGGGAATAGGGGGAATGAGCTGCGGTACGCAGCGGTTTTCCCCCTGTCCCCTGTGGTTCTCCCCTCGCATTCGCGGCGCGGAGCCCGCGCTGGCAATTCCTAAAGCCCGCCGCGGGCGGAATCGGGACACAACCAAACTTCGCCACGATAGAACCATACAAAAA
>JAFPQL010000126.1 GCA_017414145.1 Oscillospiraceae bacterium
GCGCCGTTTGTCACCTGCGCAGAGAGCATGAACCGGATCTGCTCCGCGGCCATCTCCGGGTCAAGATGGATGATTCCCTGAATATCCTGCACGGTGTCGCGGTAGCCGTAGCCGTTGCGTTCGCCGCAGTAGATGAGGGATGCCGCACGCGACCAGATCGAGGTGATGAAGCACTGGTATGCGTTCCAGACATTGATCATATTGTTGAATTCTTCGGACGGCGTCTCGACCTCGAAATGCGAGAGCTGCTCGTGCCAGTAGCTGCGGAGCTGCTTAATTTCGGTGTCGGCAGTGCCGGAGACTTCGTATTTTGCGAGGATTTCCGCAGCCTCGGCGGAATTGCGCTGACCGAACACGAAGGTCAGAACCTTTGTCTCGCCGGGTGCCAGCTCGATGTCGGACTGCAGCGCGCCGCAGGCGTTGGAATTATAGTTCATCGTGCCGTCGCAGCAGCCGTTCTCGACCGCGATCGGGTTTGAATAGGTGCGGTACGGGCCGATGAACGAGGACAGATCTCCGTTTGCGGAGGCGACCGGTGCGCCGGCCAGACCGAAGAAGCGCTCCTTGTGGTTGGAGCCGGTTTCGTCTCTGCCGGAATTCTCGTTGATATGCTGAATGATGCGGTTTCCGCCTTCAAAGCTCGTCCGCGAGATAAACAGCGTGTACTGGAGATTGACCTGATCCTGCTGATAGTTGCTCTCGTTGGTGAACTCGATGAAGCCGGTCACGGCAAGCGACCGCTTTTTGTCGGAGCAGTTTGTGATTTTGCACTGCCAGACCTCATAGGTGTCGGGGACAAAATAGGTCGTCTCCGACCGGATGCCGGCATATTCCGAGGTCAGGACGGTGTAGCCGGTGCCGTGGCGGCAGACGGACTTGTACTGATCGAGCGGCTTGCCGACCGGCTGCCATGAAGCGGACCAGTAATCCTTTGTCTCGCGGTCGAACAGATAGATATATCTGCCGGGCAGTGCCATCATGGAGTTGAAGCGGAATCTGCCGATTCTGCCGTTTGCGCCGCTCTTGACGAAGCTGTATCCGGCTGCGTTATTGGTAATGATTGCGCCGTACTCCGGGTCGCCGAGATAGTTGGACCATGCGGCAGGGGTGTCGGGACGGGTGATCACATATTCTTTGTTTTTGAGATCAAAAAAACCGTATTTCATGGTAACCTCCTTGGAAGAAAGCGATAGTTACATTTATTTTACCACAAACGGCAGGAAAAAGCAAGTGAAACCGCGATTGTTCACTCTTTGTTCACAAACTTGCCGGATTGTGCCGCTTGCAAAATCCGGTACAATCGGGTATAATAGGGAAAAGAGGCGACACGGCAGACGCTCCGCAAAACCGGCAGCCGTTCGTCTGTGAAAGGGGACAACCGGAGTATGACCGTGGTACATCCGTTTCCGCCGCTGTACGATGCGGCATCGCGCATTCTGATTCTCGGCAGCTTTCCCTCGGTGAAGTCGCGGGAACAGCAGTTTTTCTACGGCCATCCGCAGAACCGTTTCTGGAAGGTGACGGCGGCGGTTTTCGGCTGTGCCGTCCCGCAGACCGTTGCGGAAAAACGCGCTTTTCTGCATGAAAATCACATAGCGCTCTGGGATGTGATCGGGCGCTGCGAGATCACGGGTTCTTCAGACAGCAGCATCCGCGATGCCGTACCAAACGATCTGACGGAGATTCTGCGCACTGCGCCGATCCGGCAGATTTTTGTCAACGGCGGCACCGCGGCAAAGTATTATGAAAAATACCAGCAGCAGCAGACCGGCGTGAAAGCCGTGCGCCTGCCGTCCACGAGTCCGGCAAATGCGGCGTGGTCGCTTGAGCGGCTCACTGCGGCATGGGCAGTCATAGCAGAACCGGCACAGCAGCCATGAACACTGCCGTGCCGGTTTTTCTCTAAGGTTCAATGGTGTAGAGCGAAGCGGCATCCTCCTTGAGCGTATGCTCAGCGACGGCCGCGACGCGGACACGCATTGTTTTCTGTCCGAGGACAATTTCGATCAGATCGCCGATTTTGACCTCATAGGACGCTCTCGCAATTTTCCCGTTCACGGAAACTCTGCCGGCGTCGCAGGCTTCGTTTGCGACTGTCCGCCGCTTCATCAGTCTGGACACCTTAAGGTATTTGTCAAGTCTCATTTTTGATTAACAGCTTCCTTTAATGCCTTGGATGCGCGGAAGGCGGGAGCCTTCTTTGCCGGTGTAATCATCGGATCCTGCGTCCGGGGATTTTTTGTCACTTTGGCCTTGCGCTCGTGGATCTCAAAGGTGCCGAGTCCGGAGAGGTGAACCTTTTCCCCGCGGATCAGGGATTCTCTCACGACCTCCGTCACGAGTGCGAGTGCCTCGTCTGCCTGTTTTCTGGTGCAGTGACCTTTCTGCGCCAGAGCGGTGATCAATTCGATTTTAGTCATTGTTAACATCCTCCACATAGTGTTCTCTGTTTTCTGGTATGTGTTTTCTGCCCGGTCAGGCAGAGAAAACCGAATATAAGATCATGTCCAGCGCTTGAGCGTCAATTTGCACGGAATCGGTTCAGGGCTTCAGGGCGTTCATTCAGTAAGCTTCTGCTTGGCTTTCGCCCAGTATTCATCCAGTTCGGAGAGGGGCAGCTCCGGCATGACCTTGCCGTCAGCCGTCAGGAGCCGTTCCGTCTCCGCGAATCGTCTGAGAAATTTATCCGCTGCGGCGCGGAGTGTGGTTTCCGCGTCCAGATGCAGATGCCTTGCCGTGTTGACGCAGGAGAAGAGCAGATCGCCCATTTCCTCGGCGATTTCCTCCTCGCTGCCCTTTTGCATGGCAGCTTCAAGCTCGTCCGTTTCCAGCCGGATATACCGGAACGCATCCTCTGCGTTCTCCCAGTCCATGCCTGCGCGGCCTGCGCGCTTGCCGAGCTTCTGCGCGTACATCAGCGCGGGGAGTGCCTTGCAGACTCCCTCAAGGGTTTCGGTCGCGGTGGTCTGCTGCTTGGTTTCCTGTTTGATCGCGTCCCAGTTTCTGAGGACATCGTCGCTGTTTTGCACCTGCGCGCTCCCGAAGACATGGGGATGCCGGACGACCAGCTTGCGGCAGAGCTCGTCACAGATATCGTCAAATGTAAAATGTCC
>JAFPQL010000127.1 GCA_017414145.1 Oscillospiraceae bacterium
TGAATTTGAGAGCGGCGACCGCACGGAGCTCTCGCTGACCGGCGAGCAGTTCGGAATGCTGGCGGAGGGCGACATCGGACGCCTGACCTTCAAGGGGCCGCAGTTTCTCTCGTTTGAGCGCTGACATAAAAGAGAAAGGATGTCCGCCGGTACGGCTTTCAAAAGGCAACAGGAGGAAAATAATATGAATATTACAGCTTTGATCGAGTCGAATCATACCGCATTTGATACGATGATGATGACGGTAGGGAAGGTGCTGGCGGTTCTCTTCCTGATTTTTTTCGTGAGCATCATCGTCTATATGATCCGCACAGGCATAAAGCGCAGCAGAGCGGTTGAGAATTCGCCGCAGCTCACAGTGCCGGCGCGGGTTGCCACCAAGCGCACGGATGTCTGGGGCGACCACGCCCACACAAGTTACTATGCGACCTTTGAATTTGAGAGCGGCGACCGCACGGAGCTCTCGCTGACCGGCGAGCAGTTCGGAATGCTGGCGGAGGGCGACAGCGGCCGGCTGACCTTCAAGGGACCGCAGTTTCTCTCGTTTGAACGCTGAAATATTATAATAGTCAGGAGGAAAAAAGATGATTGGAACAATCTGCTGCTTTAGCAGCTTTACAGTGAGCAGATCGGCGATTACAATCGCGCTGATCGTGCTCGGAGCAGTGATTGCGGTCGGCGCGGCGGTCTATCTGACCGTGTTCATCCGCATGGCATCCAAAATGAAAAAGCTCACAAAGAACCTGCCGCCGATGCGCAAGGTTCCGTCGATAATCGGCGACGCGATGGACGCGGCTGCAAAGCAGGCGGAAGCCAACCGGAACGCGCCGGAGGAGACGGTCAATGCACGCGTGATCGGCAAGCGCACCTATGTTTCCGGCGCAAAGTATACGCACACGCGTTATTTCGCGGCCTTTGAGCTGGATAACGGCGAGCGCATCGAGCTTTTGCTGCCCGGCAGGGAGTACAGCCTCCTGGCCGAGGGGGACCGCGGCAGACTGACCTACAAGGGCACGAAGCTGATTTCGTTTGCCCGCTGAACCTGCAAAAAGGAGTGACAAACCCGTGATACCGGTCAGAGCGACCTTTGAAAAGCGCCGCAGAGCCAAGTACATCTCGCACCTGGACCTCATGCGCTGTATGCAGCGGGCGTTCAAGCGCGCCGGCGTGCCGATCTGGTACACCGAAGGCTTCAACCCGCACGCGTATCTGATGTTTCCGCTGGCACTGTCTCTGGGATATGAGAGCGGCTGCGAGTGCATGGATTTCCGGATTGACGGGGAGATGTCCATGCAGACCGCAATGGAGCGGCTGAACCGCGTCCTGCCGCCCGACCTTCAGATTGTCCGCGTGGCGGCACCCGTGCGCAAGCATACGGACATCGCGTTTGCGGACTACACGGTCTGTCTGGACTGTGCGGACGAAACGGTTTCCGCCGACGCGCTCCGTGCGGCATGGGACAGCTTTTTCGCGCAGCCGGAGATTTCTGTCGAGAAAAAGACCAAGCGCGGCACCGCGGCTGTCGATCTCAAGCCGTCCGTGCAGGTATTCATGACGCAGACGCTCGCGGACGGGCTCTGGCTGAAGCTGCGGATGCCCGCGGGAACCTCGGTCAACCTGAATCCCAGCCTGCTGACGGAGGCCTTTTCCGCGTGGTGTGCGGCGAACGCGCCGGATGTCCGGACTGGAATGCTGCACGCGGAGCGCACGGCAATCCTCTGCGCGGACGGTTCCGCATTTGTCTGACTGCGACTGCAAAAAGGAGAATCTGCATGAAATTCACCTACTGCCCCGACTGCGGCACCCGATCCGTGCTGCGGCAGATCGGGGATGAGGGCGCCGTGCCGTACTGCGAGGGCTGCCGGCGTCCGCTCTTTGAAATGTTCAGTACCTGCGTGCTTTCTGTCGTGATGAACGCGGCGGGGGAGCTGCTGCTGATCCGGCAGAGCTACGGGGATACGGCGCGGTTTGTCGGCGTCGCGGGCTATATGAAATGCGGCGAAACGGCCGAGGAGGCCGCCGCAAGGGAAATCGCGGAGGAAACCGGCATTGCCGTCCGCGCAGATGAGATGCGCTATCTGTTCAGCGCGTGGCACGAGGCCCGCGATCAGCTCATGCTCTGCTTTTTCGTGCGGACGGAGCAGACCGCCGTCCGCTGCTCGGAGGAGGTCGCCGCGGCGCAGTGGTTCCGGCCGGAGGATGCCGTCCGTGCCGTGCGGCCGGGGAGCATCATTGAGCGTGTCGTGCGTGCGGCACTCGCAGATTGTTGAAAAAAACCGCAGACGCCCCCCTGATTTCGCTCATATTTGCCCAAATGTATAAATTTGCAGGAAAACACTTGCAATTCGGCCGCATTTGTGCTATAATAATACAGCATTTAGTATCCGCCGGTGCTTGACCGGCGAGGTGAGAGTGCGCTGCGGCGCCGGAAAAGCCCGCAACAACATTCAAAACGGGCGGTCCGCTGTGCTGCATTCATTCTCCTGCGCTGTTTCCGGAGATGCCGTGCAAGAACGCCTTAAACCAAATCAAGGAGGAATTTTCCCATGAATGCACTGGAGCAGATCAGCAAGTCCAGCATGAAGGCGGAGGCGCCGCAGGTTGAAGTCGGCGACACCGTCAAGGTCCATGTCCGGATCAAGGAAGGCGAGAAGAGCCGTATTCAGGTCTTTGAGGGCACCGTCATTGCGAAGAAGCACGGCGGCATCAGCGAGACCTTCACCGTCCGCAGAGTTGCGCACGGCGTCGGCATTGAGCGTGTGTTCCCGATTCACTCTCCGGCTGTTGACAAGGTCGAGCTTGTCCGCAAGGGCGTTGTTCGCAGAGCAAAGCTCTATTATCTGCGCGGCAGAGTCGGCAAGGCGGCAAAGGTCAAGGGACTGGTTCGTTGATTGCAAACAAGCGAAAGGGGACTGGCGCAGTCCCCTTTCATTGTTATTGTTCAGATTTGCGCCGCTTCAATTTTCAAAGAAAAAGGGGGAATCGGTTATGACAGCCGAAAACCGTCCGGCAGAAGAAAAGACTTCAGCAAAACAGAGCTTCCTCGGTGACCTGCTCGATCTGGTCGAGGTGGCCATCACTACATTTTTCATTTTCATGCTGCTTTCGTTCTATCTCATCCGGCCTGTGACCGTGGAGGGCTCCTCTATGGTGCCGACCCTGCGGGATCAGGACAAGCTCGTCATGCTGACGCTGCATCCGCCGGTTTCATACGGCCGGATTGTGGTCATCAACGATGTCGAGGCCGGCTATTTCACGGACGAGGCGCAGACGCAGGTCGCCCGCCGTCCGGGCTATGAGGGCATTCTCGTCAAGCGCGTGATTGCGACGGAAGGACAGCAGGTCAACATTGACATTGATGCGGGAACCGTCGCCGTAGACGGCGTCCAGCTTGCGGAAAGCTATATCGCAGAGCTCACCAAGCGCGAGGACGGTGCCTTCCGGTATCCGTTCACCGTGCCGGAGGGGTACATCTTTGTCATGGGCGATAACCGGATGCGCAGCACCGATTCGCGCAATCCGGCCATCGGACTGGTGCCGAAGGAGCAGGTGCTCGGTACCGTGCTGTTCCGCTATAAGCGCAGCAGCGAGGAGTGTGAAAAATGGACAGACCGGTTCGCCTGGCTGTTCTGACCGCAATCGTATAAGGAGGGTGCTTCATGGATGAACACCTGAATAACCCCAACGACCCGATTCAGGCGGCGCGGGCGGCACTGGAAAAAGCACTGGCGGATGCGGAAGCGGCACTCAGCAGAGCCGAACAGGTCATGGGAAAGCCGCGTGCATCGACGGCCTCCCTGCAAAAGCCTGCCGCACCGGTCATTCCGGCAGCGCCCGCACAGACGGCATCCCCCGCGATGCCGCAGACTGCACCGGTCATTCCGGCGGCGCCTGCACAGACAGCGTCCCCCGCGATGCCGCAGACCGCACCGGTCATTCCGGCGGCGCCCGCACAGACGGCATCCTCCGCGATGCCGCAGACCGCACCGGTGATTCCGGCAGCGCCCGCACAGGCGGCGGTTTCTCCCGCGATGCCGCAGACTGCACAGGCAGCATCCCCCGCGATGCCGCAGACTGCACCGGTGATTCCGGCGGCGCCCGCACAGACAGCGGTTTCCCCCGCGATGCCGCAGACCGCACCGGTCATTCCGACAGCACCTGCACAGGCAGCGGTTTCTCCCGCGATGCCGCAGACCGCACCGGTCATTCCGGCGGCGCCCGCACAGGCAGCATCCCCCGCGATGCCGCAGACTGCACCGGCAGTTCCCGCAGTGCCTGTCCGGACCGCACCCGCGCCCGCCGTCACGGCGCTGCCGCAGACGGAAACAACGGCGCAGACGGTCTCCCGCAGACCGTGGGATCCCGATACGACCGAAACCAAAGCTGCACAGCATTTGGCGGCGCAGGAGGAAGAATCGTACTCGGCAAAGGACTTTTTCAATGACACACTGGAGCTGATCGGCGCGGTGCTGACCTCCGTCTTTGTCGTGATGCTGATTTTCACCTACATCTTCCGCATTGCGGATGTGGACGGCGATTCGATGATCCCGACGCTGCAGGACGGAAACAAGCTGCTGGTCGCCCGGCTCGCGCAGAAGTATGAGACAGGCGATATCCTGATTCTCAACAGCGTCGAATCCTACACCTTTGACAAAGACGGCAATCTGAAGCAGGGAAACGGCCTCGGCAAGCAGATCGTCAAGCGGCTGATTGCGCAGGGCGGACAGGAGGTCCGGATCGACTTCTCCGAGGGCGTTGTCTATGTAGACGGACAGGCGCTCGACGAGCCCTATGTCAACACGCTGACCACCCGCGACGAGGGCGGCTTCACCTACCCGTTCACCGTGCCGGAGGGCTATGTGTTCGTGCTGGGCGACAACCGCTATATTTCAAAGGACAGCCGGCACGGCGATGTCGGCCTGATTCCGGTGCATGATATCGCCGGACGCGTCATCTGGCGCATCCTGCCGTTTTCCGAATTCGGCAGCGTATCCTGATTTCGCAGAGAGTGAGGTGATCTGCCGATGGAAGACATGAAGGATATCCAGTGGTTTCCCGGCCATATGACCAGAACACGCCGGCAGATTGCAAAGAGTCTGCCGCTGGTCGATGCAGTCGCAGAGCTGCTCGACGCGAGAATCCCCGCGGCAAGCCGAAATCCGGAGTTTGCCGGACTGACGCGCCGCAAGCCGCGCCTTGTCATTCTCAACAAGGCGGATATGGCAGACCCCGACACCACGGCGCGCTGGGTGCAGCATTACCGGAAGGAAGGCTGCGCGGTCATCACCTGCGATTCCAAATCCGGCAGAGGCATCAAGGGCTTTGCACCCGCCCTGCGGGAGCTGCTCGCTGAGCAGCTGAAAAAATACGCCGACAAGGGCATGAAGGGCAGACCGATCCGCGTCATGATCCTCGGCATCCCGAATGTCGGCAAATCCTCGCTCATCAATAAGCTCGCCGGCAAAAACCGCGCAAAGGCGGAGGACCGCGCCGGCGTCACCCGGACCCAGCAGTGGATCAAGACGGAGGGCGGCGTGGAGCTGCTCGATACACCGGGCGTCCTCTGGCCGAAGTTTGACGATCAGGAGGTCGCCGTCCGCCTTGCGATGACCGGCGCTGTCCGGGATGACATTCTGGACAAGGAGGCGCTGGCCGCCAGACTGCTTTCGCTGCTGCATACGGAATATCCGGATGCGGTCGCGGCACGGTATAAAATCGCGCCGGACGCAGAGGAAAGCGGCTTTCAACTGCTGGAGCTGCTTGCGAAAAACCGCGGGATGCTGCTTTCCGGCGGCGTACCGGACACGGAGCGTGCGGCGATCACGCTGCTCGATGAATTCCGCGGCGCGAAGCTCGGCAGAATCTCGCTGGAAAAACCGTGAGGAGCGTGAGACAATATGGAACCGAAATACAGACCGCAGCTTGGTGTTTTCGGCATTATGGGCGTGATTTTCGCGCCGATCGGGCTTCTGTTTCTGGGGCTCGGCATCGGCATTCCGCCTGAGTCCGTCCGCGGCTCTGCCAGGGCGTTCAAGTTCGTATTCTGCGGCATCGGTGCGCTGTTTCTGGCGCTCGGCATCGTGTTTCTCGCGCTGATGCTCCGGAAAAACGGCAAAAACAAAGCACTCCTTTCAGCCGGATACTATGTCATGGCGGATTTTGTCGGCGTGACGCCGGTCAACACGGTCATGATCAACGGCCAGTACCCCTATCAGGCGGAATTCCGCTTCTGCGATCCGTCCGGCAAGATCTATGTGTTCCACAGCAGATACACCGTGTCCGACCCGACACCGTATCTTGCGGGCAGACAGGTGCGTGTGTATGTCGATCCGGAAAATTACGACAACTATTATGCGGATCTGGACAGTGTCCTGAGCATCCGCTGACCGGAGAGGGAGGGCTGCATCATGGCGAGGGCATGGAAGGTCAATTCTGCGCTGTTTGCGTTCGACGCGGAGGTGCGGACACATTTTTCGGTGTTCTGCGGCGTCGATGAAGCCGGCAGAGGGCCGCTGGCGGGCGATGTTTACGCCGCCGCCGTCATTCTGCCGCCCGATGCGGAAATCGCAGGGCTCGATGACAGCAAAAAGCTCTCCGAGGCAAAGCGCGAGGCACTTGCCCCGATCATCCGCGAGCAGGCTGCCGCGTTCTGCATTGCGGCGGCGACTGTTGAGGAGATCGAACGGCTCAATATTTTGCAGGCGGCGCTGCTTGCCATGCACCGCGCCGTCGAAGGGCTCGGCATCCAGCCGGAATTTGCGCTGGTGGACGGCAATCAGCCGCCGGTGCTGCCGGTTCCGGTCGGGACGCTGATCGGCGGAGATGCGAAATCCGCGAGCATCGCGGCAGCATCCGTTCTCGCAAAGACCGCGAGAGACGCTTCGATGCGGGAACTGGATGACATCTATCCAGCATACGGCTTTGCACAGCACAAGGGCTACGGCACGAAGGCGCATTATGCGGCCATTGCGCAGTACGGCCCCTGTCCCGCGCACCGGATGTCTTTTCTCAAGAAATTCTATGAAAAGCACGGGAAATAAACGGGAGACCGGCAATCTCGGCGAGGACGCGGTCTGCGCATATCTCATGCGGCAGGGCGCGGAGATCCTCTGCCGGAATTTCACCGTCCGCGGCGGAGAAATCGACATCATCGCAAAATCGGGTGAAATGCTGCTCTTTGTCGAGGTCAAGACCCGGCACCCCGGTGCGCTGATATCCGGCGCGGCAGCCGTCGATGCGAAAAAGCAGCGGCTGATTGTCCGGACGGCAGAGCAGTATCTGCTGAAATTTCCCTGTGATTTGCAGCCCCGCTTCGATGTGGCGGAGGTGGAATATTCCGGCAGCCTTGTGCGGCATATTACCTATCTGGAAAGCGCGTTTGACGCGACGGGATACTGATAAAAAGGGGGCAGCGCAATGGACATTGCCGGGCTGAATCAGATCGGCGAAAAGCACTCTGAGAAAATGCTGTTCGTGCCCGGGGAGAATGACCGCCATGTGAAGGTGTTCTTCGTTGATGACGAGGTCGTGATTTTCGGCATCACAACGACCGCATATGTCTTCTGGTGCTCCGTGACAAAAGCGGATGATCTGGAAACGAACCGCGAAATCTTTGCATATATCATGAAGATGGAA
>JAFPQL010000128.1 GCA_017414145.1 Oscillospiraceae bacterium
AATTCCGGGTCATTGAGCTCCAGCCCGCTCTCCGCCGCGACATTTGTCCGAATGCCGTTGATCCAGCGGTCGAGAATCAGCGTCAGCGCGCCGCCGTCAGGCTTGGTTTTCGTTGAAAGATTCTGCATCAGCTCCTTGTAAAGGCCGAGGCCCTGCCCGTTGCTGCCCGTCAGGCGGCGCTCCGGAGACAGATCGGCATCGCAGACCGCAAAGCCGCGGTCCATCGCGTAATTGCGGATTGTCTGAAGCAGAAAGCTCTTGCCGCTGCCGTATTTTCCGCTGATGAACCGAAATGCCGCTCCGCCGTCCGCCACAACATTGATGTCATTGAGCAGTGCTTCGATCTCCTTCTCTCTGCCGACTGCGATATACTGCAGTCCGATGCGCGGCACAACGCCGCCCTGCAGCGCGTGAATCACCGCACCTGCCATTCGCTTCGGGATTTTCATGCTTCCAACATTCCTTTCAGATCGTCAATATAGTCCGCGACCAGAACCGGCATTCCGTTTTCATCCGTTTCGATGACGGTATCGCCGAACTCGTCGTACAGATTTTCGTTGATTTCATCCGCCAGCACCGAGAGCATATGTCCCGCGTCCGTCAGCGGCTGACAGGACGACCCCGTCAGCAGACAGCACAGCAGCGTCATCGCCGGTGCCGAGAGCGGCAGATCGGGCAGCGCCTCCTCCGATTCCTCCGCCTGCGGCGAAGCGGCAGGCAGGGACTCCGGTTCAGCAGACGGCACAGTGTCCTCCGGCAGCGTCAGCATATCGGCGGTGTGCTCCGCCGCGGCGCGAATCTGCGCCAGCTCCTCCGTATCCAGCGTAATGACCGGCGCGTTCTTCCGGGCGAGCTCCTCGAAGTACTCGTCAAACACCCGCTCCATGACCGCGGCATCATCTGCGGGGATGTCGCCGGCTTTCAGTCTGGATTTGAAGTGCAGCCGGTCGCGCAGCATGGCGTCCGCCGTCCGCAGATATGCGCCGACCAGTTCGGCATCCGGACTGCTGAAGCTGCGCTCCGCCGCCCATGTGCCGCCGCGGCATTCGTACAGGAACCGCGGGCTGATGCGCACCGTGCGTGCTGCCGGCGGCTCCGGCTCATAAAAGACCGCGCCCTCAAACATCAGATACTGCTCCCGCACACGGTCGCCGAACAGCATCGCCGCGAAGGACCGTCCCTTGTTCTCCGCGTAATGCCGCAGCAGGGCTCGGTAGATCCGCTGCACGGTCTCCGCTGTCTCCGCGGGATGCTCCGCATAGAGCTTCGATTTCAGGATGCGGTATCTGGACAGGCTGTTCAGCGCTTCCAGAAACTGCTCCGCGCTCTGCTCGGACTGCCGGATGACCGCATCCAGCGCGGCCTCCCGTTCATCTGCGCTGCCGGAATAGGTCAGGGCGTGATACGCCGCAAAATCGCGGATCCAGACCGGCAGACGCTTCTTCAGATCGGGATTCGTCTCCGCGTAATCCGCAAGGAGCTGCTTCATCAGCGCATAGCTCTCTGCCGGACTCTGCACACCGATGCCGTTGAGCAGCTCAAAGAAATACAGCAGCAGATAGGGCGTATCCGCTACCGGCAGCGCACCCTGCCGGTACCGCGTGCGCCATGTGAAAAATGTCCGCAGCTCAAGGTCGTTCAGATTCGCATACATCGGCACGCTGCGCGAACAGGGCACCGGGTCGCTGTAATCGTCTGTGAACTGCTCCATGTATCCGCCCTGCCGAACAAAGGTCGCTTCCATTGACTGGCGTGCAAAGGGATTTGCCGCCGTGAGCGTCCGCATCTGCCGGATGCGCAGCGGCACAGGCTGCATCAGACGGGCGCCGGAATACGGAATCGTCTCTGCGCCGTACACCGTCGCGGTACGCGATGCCGTGCCGGTGCGTCTGCGGCTCGCCGGACTGCCCGTTCGGCGCCTTGCTGCCGGTTTGCGCGGCGCGGCGGGGCGTTTCGGCCTCGGCGGAACCGGCTCCTCACCGATGCTGCCGATGAGTCTGCCGAGCAGTTTCCACAAGTCCATGCCTGCCAAGCTCCTTTCAACCGTATTTTCGTGTATTCCCTTTTATTATACATGATTTCCGCCTTTTTTGCAATGGGAGAGCAAAAGAAATTTCCGGCAGCCGCGATTTTACATTTTGTTTACCTCACGATGAATACTTGATGCGCTTGCACACAGTATCATAGCATCAGAGGAATTGCGTTTTCCGATGAAATGTGATATACTGAAGCAAAGGAGTACGGAACATGAAACTCAGAAATCTGCTTACCGCGGCACTCGCGCTGCTGATGCTGACCGCCTGTGCCGAAAATCCGGATTCGGACCTCATCGTTCACAAGGATATGGAAAAGCTGATCGGCGAAGCGCAGCAAACCGGTACGGGCAAGGCGGAGGTCGCTGATCTGCAGCAGTCGGAGCGGTACACCGCCGACTTTGAAAACGAAAGTCTCCGTGTGCGGGTTCACGCAGATGCCGTTGTGGATATTCCGCAGACCGAACAGCTCTCCGTGTTCCGCGTCAGGCAGCATCAATTCACCGACGCGGACATTGCACCGTTTAAGCAGGCGTTTTTCGGCGACGCGGCGCTCTATGACGGGTTTATCATGAGACAGGACACCAAAGCCGATCTGGAGCCGCGGATTGCGGCTGCCCGTGCCGCTCTGGACGAGACGGCTGCCGGTGAACCGCAGAACGATCAGGAAGCAAAAAACCGCGAAATCTATCTGCGCGAAAGCCAGGCCTATCTGGACAGGCTTGAGGCACAGTATGAAGCCGCGCCCGCTGAGCCGGAGCTTGTCCCCGCTGACGGCAGACTGCAAAATGCCGCGGACAATCTCGCATCCGGCCGCAATCACGACTACTGGAAATGGCAGACCGAGCTCGGATACAGAGAGGCCGCCGATCTGCGGACCGCGGACAATCACGCCGCGCTCTATGTGCAGAATAATCCCGACTACAGCAACTGCATGATCTTCTCAAAGTCGCCGGTCGGAACGGAATTCACGGGCGTGCTCGGCGGCGGACATAACCTCAGCAGCGCAAAAAACGATCCCGGCACGGATGTTCCGATTCTGACAGACGGCTCGGATCCGGAAACCGTGTTTACACCGATTCTGGGCGACAGCGCCGCGCTCTCTCAGGCAGAGGCGCAAAAACAGGCTGAGGACTTTCTGAAAGCCGTCGGGCTCAATGACTTCGCATTCAGCGAGGGCGGCAAATATCAGGTCTGTCTCGATCTGCGCCTGAACAACGGCATCAATTATAAGCAGACCTGCTGGGTGCTGCACTATTTCCGCTGCTTTGACGGCGTGATGCTCGATCAGGCGAGCGGCACGAAGCTCGTCGATGAATGGCAGGGCGACGAATACCGCAAGCAGCTCTGGCCGGGTGAGATGATCGAATTGATGGTCAACGACACCGGCATTGTCGGGTTCTGCTGGAACGCGCCGCTGGAAATCACCGAAACCGTCGTCAGCCATACGGCGCTCCAGCCATTTGAGAACATCCGCAGCACATTTGAAAAGATGTGCCCGATGACCGCCGCGAGCCGGAACGAATTTGACCGGACAGAGGTTCAGATCAGCCGTGTGACGCTCAGCTATTCCCGCATCAGCGAAAAGGACAGCTTCGACACGGGTCTGGTCGTGCCGGTCTGGGGATTTTCCGGAAGCTGCACAAACGGCTTCTTCGGATTAAGCTACACCGGCACAGTCACGGCCGTCAACGCGATTGACGGCTCTGTCATCAACCCCTCGCTGGGGTACTAAAAGCAACACCGCACAGAGCCGGCGGTGCCGAAAGGAGATGCTATGCAAAAACGAATCCTGATTGCGGAGGACGATGCCGCGATTGCCCGCCTGATCGCCATGAATCTGAGGGCGGCAGGCATGGAGGCTGTCCTCTTTCCGGACGGCGAAGCGGCGGCGCGTTCTCTGCCGGCTGATCACCGCTACGATCTGGCAATCCTCGATATCATGATGCCGAAAAAAGACGGATTTGCGCTTCTTCAGGACATCAAGCCATACGGAATCCCGGTGATCTTTCTGACGGCAAGGGACGATCTTGACTCCAAAATCACCGGCTTGCAGGACGGCGCGGAGGACTATCTCGTCAAGCCCTTTGAGATGCTCGAACTGCTTGTGCGCATGGAAAAGATCATGAAACGGACAAAACTGCCCGCAGACACGATACAGGTCTGCGGGCTGACCGTGCGTCTGGACGAGCACCGCGTGCTGCGCGGAGAACAGGAAATCCCGCTCAAGCCGCTGGAATTTGAACTGCTTGTCACGCTGGCAAAGCACAAGAATACGGCGATCTCCCGCGAGAATCTGCTGGCAATGGTCTGGGGCGTCAACTACCTCGGCGAAACCCGCACGGTCGATGTGCATATCGGGCAGCTCCGCAAAAAGCTCGGCCTGCAAAAGCAGATTGTCACCGTCCCGAAAATCGGCTACCGGCTGGAGGAACCCGTATGAAGGCAAAAGCCGCGCCCATGCTCCGCACAAAAATCACTGCCGCCGCGGCACTGGTGATTCTGCTGGCGGCAGCGGTCAGCGACGGCATCATCTGGGGCATCTGCCGCCGCGTCCTGATGAAGGACGCCGAACAGACCGTCACCGGACAGATGATGCTGCTGCGGGCGGATTATTCGGCGTTTCTGTCGGAGTACGGGAACAGCCTGCGCGATCCGGAGCAGAAGGCATTCTTCAAGCAGTACGGCAGCGACTATGTGATCTGTCTGCGCGGCACTGCGGAAATCTACAACCATACCGTTCTCACGCCGGATGACCTGCTGCATACTGCGCTGTCGAACTCGGAGACATCGGATCAGATCGCGGTCGGGCCCCTGAACATCAGCGGACACCGGCTCCTGATTGCAAAATCGGATCCGGCATTCGGCACAGCGCTCTATACCGTGTACGATCTCGCCGGCGTGACGCGCCGTCTGCGGCTTCTCGCGCTCGGAATGTGCGGGGTTCTGCTCGGCGTCGGGATTCCGGCGGTCATTTTGCTGTACCTGCTGGTGCGCCGGACGACAAAGCCGCTCCGCGTGCTCTCGGACAGTGCAAAGCAGATTGCGGCGGGTGCATACGAACAGCGCGCCGCGGTCAGCAGCCGGGATGAAATCGGTCTGCTCGCCGCCGATTTCAATAAAATGGCGGATGCAGTACAGGAGAAAATTGCCGCGCTGACGGACTCCGAGCAGCGGAAAACAATGTTTATGGCGGATTTTTCGCATGAGCTGAAAACCCCGCTGACCGCGATCTCCGGCTATGCGCAGACGCTCCGCACCGTGAAGCTCTCCGCGGAAGATCAGGCAGAAGCGCTCCGCTATATTGACTCGGAAAGCCGGCGCCTTGACCGTCTGGCGAAGAAAATGATGCGGCTGATGCAGCTCGACAGAACCGGGTCCCTGCAAATGACAGCGATTGACTGTGCGGAGCTGTTCCATGCGGTCACAGCAGCCTGCAAACCGGTTGCGGAAAAAGCCGGAATCCGGCTTCAGACCGCGCAGTGCAGCGGCACGGTACAGGGCGATTTTGATCTGCTCCACGACGCGCTCTGCAATCTCACCGAAAACGCGGTCAGGGCGAGCGACGCCGGACAGACTGTCATCCTCGGCGCAGAAGGCGGCTGCATCACCGTAACGGATGCCGGCTGCGGCATCCCGCAGGACAAGATCCGGCATCTGACCGAACCGTTTTATACCGCCGATCCGTCACGCAGCCGGCGTGCGGGCGGTGCAGGGCTGGGGCTGTCAATCGTCAGACAGATCATGCAGCTCCACGGCGCGGAAATGACAATCGAAAGCGCACCGGGCAAAGGAACCGCCGTTACACTGCGGTTTCCGTAACGGCGTGCGGTCACGCCTTACAACTTGTTTACACTCCGATGAATACTTGATGCACAAAACTCTGCTATCATGATGACAGCAGAGTTTTTTGTCTGATGGGGGTGAATGCGTGAACAGTCTGCTGAGTGATCTGCGCCGTGCCGTCCGGTCGCTGCCGTTTCTGTGCGCGGCCGTATTGCAGCTGCTGATTCTGCGGTACGGCGGCTTTGAAAGCGAGCTCTACCGCATGAGCGTGCCGCTGGTCTGCACCTTTCCCTTTTCCTGCGCATGGCTCGACGAATCCCGCAGCGGCTTCACGCGCCTTGCGCTGCACCGGACCACGGTGTTCCGGTATATCGCCGGAAAACACACTGCCTGCGCGTTGTCCGGCGGTCTGTGCGAGCTGCTCCCCGCTGCCTTGTTCTGCACATGGAACCGCACCCCGCTGCCGGAGAATCTCCGGATGATCTTCTGGTGCGCGGCGTTCTGGGCGGGGCTGTCCGCTCTGCTCGCGGCTGCCTCGGAGAGCAAATATTCCGCATACGGCGGCGCGTTTGTCATCTGCTACTTTCTGGTGATTCTGCATGAGCGTTACTGGAAAGCCTGTCACTATCTCGACCCGTTTGAATGGCTGTCTCCGAAAAAAATCTGGCCGCTTGAACAGGACGGCGCGGCGCTGATGCTCGGCAGCATGACGCTGCTGACCGGACTTCTTTACGCCTGTATTCTGGAGAGGAGGATTTCGCATGGCTGACGCACTCCGGCAGATTCTCCTGCTGACCGCGGTCAATTTCCGGCGATGGCGGCGCAGCCCGCAGATCTGGCTGGCATTCGGGCTTGGGTTCGTCGCGTGCTTTCTGCTGACAAACAAGACCGTGCTGTTCGCACAGGAACACGGTACCGTGATGCAGATTTTTGAGCCGTTTATCTGGACCTTCGGCGACGCCAGATCCGTTCTGCTGATCTCGCTCTGTCTGCTGCTGCTCTTTGCGGATATGCCGAACCTCGGCGCTGAGGTGCCGTTCCTGCTCATCCGCACGACGCGCCGCCGCTGGATGGCCGCACAGATTCTGTATCTGGCACTGGCGACGGTGCTGTTCACCGCGTTTCTGCTGCTCGCAAGCTGCGTGCTCTGTGCGCAGTACGCCTATCCGGCAAATATCTGGAGCGGAACCGCCGCCATCCTCGGCTACTCCCCGCTTGGCCAGAAAATCGCCGTACCGGCCTTTCTCAAGGTGCTGGAGCTGACCTACCCCTACCCCTGCACGGTGCATATTTTCCTGCTGATGCTGGGATATTCGATGACGCTCGCCGGACTGATGTTCCTCGGCAATCTGCTGCGCGTCCGCCTCGGCACGGTGCTCGGCATCGCGTTCAGCGGCTTCGGGCTGTTTCTCAGTCCGGATATCATCTCGGAATGGCTGCACCTGTCGCTCTACCGGTCACGCACGGCGAATATCCTGTTCGGCTGGCTCTCACCGCTCAATCACGCGACCTATTATATGCACAATTTCGGCTATGACAATCTGCCGCGGCTGAAGAACTCATACCTGATCTTCGCGGCGGCTGCCCTGACTTTATTTGCGCTGGCATTCCGGCGCGCAAGACAGTACGCCTTCTGCTTTACGGGAACGGAGAAATGAATATGAACGAAAATACGGGAATTTCAGTATCCCATGTCTATAAATCCTTCGGCAGGGAGACGGTGCTGCACGATGTCTCCCTGACGGTCGGACGCGGCGAGATCGCGGGGCTGGTCGGGAACAACGGCAGCGGCAAAACCGTGCTGATGAAGTGCATCTGCGGCTTTCTGCGCCCCGAACGCGGCGAAATCACCGTCTGCGGAAAGCGCGTCGGGAAGGACTGCGACTTTCCGCCGCATCTCGGACTCATCATCGAAACACCGGGCTTTCTGCCGTCGCTGTCCGGATACCGCAATCTGCGGACACTGGCGGCGCTGCGCGGGCTCATCGGCAAACAGGAGATCACGGACACGCTCCGGCGCGTCGGACTCTATGCGGCGCGGCATAAGTCTGTCGCAAAATATTCGCTCGGAATGCGGCAGCGGCTCGGCATCGCACAGGCAATCATGGAAAATCCCGATGTGCTGATTCTCGATGAGCCGTTCAATGCGCTGGACGCGGATACCGTCGCGGAGATGCGCAAACTGCTGCTTCAACTAAAATCGCAGGGCAAAACCGTTCTCATCGCAAGCCACAACGCCGAGGATATCCGGACGCTCTGCGATCAGGTATATGAAATGGAGGTGCATCGCGCATGAAATTCATACGGATTCTGACCGCGCTGCTCTGCGTCTGGCTGTTCGGGATTTCCGCGGCGGCAGCCGATCTGCCGGAGGAACCGGTCGTACTGATGCCGAAGATTCTGGTTGTGCGAACGGACGGCGGCGAGATGCAGGCCGGTCAGCCCGCGGAGCTGCATATCACGCTGAAAAACACCTCCCGCAAGGAAGCGCTGCTCAATCTGACCGTGACGGCATCCGCCGCTGCGCCGATGGATTTGCAGAGCGCCGACACACTGTATTTTGAACGGGTCGCTGCAAATGCGGAATTTGAAGCGGTGTTCCGCTGTCAGCCGGCGGCAGACGCGCCGGACGGGCCGTATCTCCTGCCGCTGCAATTTGATTACGCATACGGCAAGGGCATGACCGGCTCCGGCTCCGGCAATGCCCGCGTGACGGTTTCCCAGCCGGTCAGAATGTCGTTTCCGCAAGTGGTGCTGCCCGATGAAGCGGTCGTGTCTGACCGGCTGACGCTGCATATTCAGGCGATCAATCCGGGTGTCACAGCGGCACAGAATGTCCGTGCAGCGCTCCGCTGCGACGGTCTGCTGGCCGAGGGTACGGCGTTTCTCGGCACGGTCGAGGGCGGTACGGCGGCGGACGGTGTGCTGAATGTGCAGGTCACATCCAGACGCGGCGCGGAGCCCTACGGCGACACGGCAGGACAGATCATTTTCAGCTATACGGACGAAACCGGCAGAGAGCAGACGGTCACGCAGGACATTTCCCTCACGCTGAAATCGCCGTTTTCCGGGCGCAGAACGGAGCCGGAACAGGCCGCACCCGCATTCTTTTTCCGGATCATGGCGGGCATCGCCGGCGGCGTCCTGCTGCTGACCGGCTATCTGGCCGGGCGGCACAGAAAGCGGGTTCAGCCATGAAGCTGCTGCGGCTTCTGCGTCAGTATGACAGCATCAAGGCAGCGGTGATCCTGTCCGCGCTGACGGTTTTTCTGTCCGGGTACTGCATCCGCGCTGCAGCCGTTTACGCCGCATATCTCCGGCGTCCGGCAGAATATCTCTGCACGGCAGCAGACGGGTTTGACAGGGTTCTGCCGCTTCTTGCGCAGAACGAAACGGTCATCGGATACAGCCCGCAGAAATCTGCGGTTTTCACGGGAAAGGACCGGACGCTGACCGTAACGGAGCTTTCCGCCGCGTATCTGTCTGAGTGCTTCGGACTGGAAGCAGATGCCCATATCATCTTTGCAAATGACGCGGCATGGGCGTCGATTGCCGGGAATCCGTCGGGGCAGTCTCTGCAGTGCCGCGGAACACTGGACGGAATGCCGTTTTCCGCGGAAATCATTCGCACGGAACAACTGCCGCAGGAACAGCCCCTTGCCGTGACGGCGGTCAGTGCCGCGGAGCTGCATGACGCGGCTGAACTCCGCATCTGTATGACAAACCCCGATGCCGCCGCTCTGGCGGCGCTCGGTCTGCACATCGGCAATCCGGAGGTGCTGACTGCTGCGGAATATGAAAAACAGCTCGTGCTGCTGCGCATCCGGCTCGGTGTGCTGGCGGCTTTGCTCTCCGGAATCGCCGCGGCAGCTTTCCTCAAAATTTACCGGCAGCTTTCGGACGAACCGTAAAATCTGCCGAAGAATGCCCCGAAGCGCTTTTCTCAAAGACGCTTCGGGGCAAAATTGCTTTGTCGGGCGCCGAAGCCGGTCTGATGCGCCGGAATTGTGAATTTTCTGCTTCTCTCCCATTGCGCTTTTCGTCATAATATGGTATAATACCAATAATGGTATAAAACTATAATGGTATAAAACCTATATTGGAGGCTGAATCCATGAAGCAGCTCACCGTCGGAATCATGGCGCATGTGGACTCCGGCAAAACAACCCTCGCAGAAGCCGTCCTCTACCATGCCGGCGAGATTCGCAGACGCGGCAGAGTCGATCACGGCGATTCCTGGCTGGATACGGACAAAATCGAACGCAGCAGAGGCATCACCATTTTTGCGCATCAGGCGTCCTTCCGGCTCGGCGAGCGGCTCGTGACGCTGCTGGATACGCCGGGTCATGTCGATTTCTCCGCCGAAACAGAGCGCACCATGCAGGTGCTGGACTGCGCTGTGCTAGTCATCAGCGGAACAGACGGCGTGCAGAGTCACACCAGAACCCTCTGGCGGCTGCTCGACCGGTACGGGATTCCGGTCATCCTCTTTGTCAATAAAATGGACATCGCGGAGAAAAACGAAACCGCGCTCATGCAGGAATTGCAGGCGAAGCTCTCCCCTGCCTGCGTGCAGTTCGACGCGGACGCCGAAAGCCTCTGCGAAGCCGCCGCTACCTGCGACGAGCGGCTCATGGAAACCTATCTGGACACCGGAACGCTCCCGCCGGAGCTCCTGCGAGAGGCCGTCCGGGAACGCAGAATCTTCCCGTGCTGCTTCGGCGCCGCCAGAGACATGAAGGGCGTGCCGACGCTGCTTGATCTCCTCGACCGCTATGCCGCCGACCCCGAACGGCTGCCGGATTTCGCCGCCAGAGTCTTCAAAATCTCCGTCGATGCAAAGGGCAGCCGCATGACCTTCCTCAAGGTGCTCGGCGGTACGCTCAGAAACCGCGACGAACTGACCTACCGCGGCGCAGACGGTTCGGAATACACCGAAAAAATCACCGGCATCCGGTTCTACTCCGGCGCGAAATACACAGCCGCCGACGAAGCGGAATCCGGCGCGGTCTGTGCGGTCACCGGCCTGTCCGCCGCCTATGCGGGCATGGGCATCGGGAACGCGGGCGATGCTGTCTCTGCCGTCCTGACACCGGTCATGCGCTACCGGCTCGTTCTGCCGCCGGACATCGCGCCCGTCACGGCGCTGGCACAGCTCAGGCTGCTGGAAGCCGAGGACCCGCAGCTCCATATCATCTGGAATGAGCAGCTCCGCGCTGTCTATGTGCAACTCATGGGCAAAGTGCAGCTTGAAGTTCTGACCGGACAGATCGCCGACCGGTTCGGCTATGCGGTCAGCTTTGACAGCGGCAGCGTCACTTATCGGGAGACGATCGCCGATGCGGTCGAGGGCGTCGGACACTACGAACCGCTCCGGCATTATGCGGAGGTGCATCTGATTCTCACGCCCCTGCCGGCGGGAAGCGGCGTACAGATCGAAACGCACTGCTCTGAAGATCAGCTCGACCGGAACTGGCAGCGGCTCATCCTCACACATCTGGAGGAAAAAGAACACCGCGGCGTGCTGACCGGCTCTCCAATTACGGATATCAAGCTGACGCTCGTCAGCGGAAAAGCACATCCGAAGCACACCGAGGGCGGCGATTTCCGGCAGGCGACCTACCGCGCCGTCCGGCAGGGACTGCGTTCCGCACAGTCCGTGCTGCTCGAACCCTACTACGACTTCACGCTGGTGCTGCCCGCCGACACGCTCGGCAGAGCCATGACCGATTTACAGCAGCGCGCCGCGGAATTTCAGCCGCCGGAATCGGACGGCACACACGCTGTCATCAGCGGCAGCGCACCGGTCGCCGTGCTGAACGACTACGCGGCAGAGGTCATGAGCTACACGAAGGGACAGGGCGAGCTGACACTCTCCTTCGGCGGATACCGCCCCTGCCACAACCCGGAGGAGGTCATCGAACGGCTGCATTACGACGCTGACAGTGACCTTGACAATTCCGCGGATTCGGTGTTCTGCACGCACGGTGCGGGCTTCCTTGTCCGCTGGGATGAGGTGCCGCAGTATATGCACCTGCCCGCGTCGCTCCGCACGCACAGCACCGTCTTTGAGGAGGAGATCGCTCCCCCGCCGCAGAGACCGCAATTCAGCGCAGCCGGCGACGACGAGCTCATGGCGATCTTTGAGCGCACCTACGGCAAAATCCAGCGCGATTCCCGCAAGGCGATGCGCCGCGACGCCCGCGAGGAGCTGACCGATGCAAAGACACCTGTCCCGCCGCCGAAGGGCAAGCAATATCTGCTGGTCGACGGGTACAACATCATCTTTGCATGGGAATCGCTGAAAAAGCTCGCTGCCGAAAGCCTTGAGGCTGCCCGTGACCGGCTCATCGCGCTTCTGCAGAATTATCAGGGCTATCACAAATGCAC
The DNA here is from genome assembly GCA_017414145.1 of Oscillospiraceae bacterium. The sequence goes on from JAFPQL010000128.1 coordinate 12,210, forward strand.
GGTCATTCTCGTGTTCGACGCCTACAAGCTCAAGGGGCATGCGACAGAGGTCATACAGGTCGGCAATATCAGCGTGGTATATACCAAAGAGGCGGAAACCGCGGATTCCTATATCGAGCGCGTGTCGCACGAGCTGACAAGGGAGCACCGCGTCC
>JAFPQL010000129.1 GCA_017414145.1 Oscillospiraceae bacterium
GCCGAAGCTGGCGATTCTCGATGAAACGGATTCCGGTCTGGATGTTGATGCGGTGAAAACCGTTTCGTCCGGCATCGCGGAATATCGCAGAAACTGCGGCGGCTCTCTGCTGATTATTACGCATAACACGAAGATTCTCGATGCGCTGTCCGTGGACGGCGTCCACATCCTCGCAGACGGCAGAATTGTCAAAGAGGGCGGCGCGGAGCTGATTCCGGAAATCAGCAAAAACGGGTTTCAGCTGCTGACCGGAAAGGGCAGGGAGGCAATATGAAAGAAAAAACGCAGGTTGCCGATATCGACCGCTCGCTGTATGATTTCCGGTATGACGAGGACAGTGCCGACTTTCTGAGCAGCGGCATCACGCCGGAGATTATCTCCGAAATTTCGGACGAAAAGAATGATCCGGATTGGATGCGCGCATTCCGTCTGCATTCGCTCGACATCTTTACGCGGATGAAAATGCCGGTCTGGGGGCCGCCGGTGGACGGGCTTGACATGGAGCATATCGTTACCTATATCCGGCCGAAATCGCGCATGAACACCGACTGGAACAATGTGCCGGCGCATATCAAGGAGACTTTTGAGCGCCTCGGCATCCCGCAGGCAGAGCGGGAGTCGCTGGCGGGTGTCGGCGCACAGTATGACAGCGAGCTGGTCTACCACAATGTCCGGAAGGAGGTCGCGGAATCCGGCGTCGTGTATACGGATCTGGAAAGCGCGATGCACGATCCGGCCTATGCGGAGATCATCCGCCGCCATTTCATGAAGCTCGTCCCGCCGACCGATCACAAGTTCGCGGCGCTGCACGGCGCGGTCTGGTCGGGCGGCTCCTTTGTGTATGTCCCGGCGGGTGTGCAGCTCGAAATCCCGCTGCAATCCTACTTCCGGCTGAATGCGAAGGGCGCCGGACAGTTTGAGCATACGCTGATTATTCTGGAGGAAAACAGCTCGCTGCACTTCATCGAGGGCTGCTCCGCGCCGAAATACTACGAGGCGGGACTGCACGCCGGCTGTGTTGAGCTGTATGTCGGAAAGAACGCAAAGCTGCGCTATTCGACGATTGAGAACTGGTCGAAAAATATGTATAACCTCAACACAAAGCGTGCGCTGGTCGAGGAGGGCGGCCGCATCGAATGGGTGTCCGGCAGCTTCGGCTCTCATGTCTCCTACCTCTACCCGATGAGCATTCTGAACGGCCGCGGTGCTGCGGCGGAATTCACCGGCATCACCTTTGCGGGCGCCGGACAGAATCTCGATACCGGTGCGAAAATCGTACACAATGCGCCGGAAACATCTTCGCATATCGACACGAAATCCATTTCCAAGAGCGGCGGCGTCAGCACCTTCCGGAGCGCGGTTGTCGTCAAGGAGCAGGCGGTCGGCAGCCGGTCATCGGTGAGCTGTGAATCGCTGATGCTCGACGATCTTTCCCGCTCCGACACCATTCCGGTCATGGATATCCGCACGGACAAGGCCGACATCGGCCATGAGGCGAAAATCGGCAGAATCAGCGATGAAGCGGTGTTTTATCTGATGTCCCGCGGCATGGACGAGCAGACGGCGCGTGCGATGATCGTCAGCGGCTTTGCGGACAATGTGTCCAAGGAGCTGCCGCTGGAATACGCGGTGGAAATGAACAATCTCATCCGTCTGGAAATGACGGGCACGATCGGGTAAGGAGCGGACGATGGTGAAACAGTACAATCAGCTCCCGTCACCGACCTTTTCGTGGCTCGATGTGAACGGGACGGAGCGTGAAGCATATGAGAATCCTGCGGAGCAGGTTACGGTTTCCGCAGCGGACGGCCCCGCAGTGCGGAAGGACATCCGGCAGAGCACGGATCTGGTGATCCGCGGCGGGACATCGCCGCTGCTGGCCGTCATGCACCTGCACGGCGGCGGAATGAATGTCCGGACGACCGTTCATGCGGGCGCCGGCGAACAGCTGAAGCTGGTGCAGATTTTTACCGGCGGTGCGCTGATCTCGGAGGTGCAGGCGGAGCTTGCAGAAAACGCGTCACTGGAGCTGGTGCAGATTGATCTGGACTGTGCGGACGCGGTCAGCGGCGCTGCTGTGAATCTGAACGGCAGGAATGCCGCATTTACTTCGTATTTTGGCTATCAGCTCTCCGGCAGCCACAAGCTGGACATCAACCTCAATATGGTGCAGTACGGGAAAAAGACCCGTGCTTCCGCCGAGGTGAAGGGCGTGCTGCGCGGGCAGGCGGACAAGTTGTTCCGCGGGACGATTGACTTCCGGAAGGGGGCGTCGGGCAGCGCGGGCACCGAGCGCGAGGAGGTGCTGCTGCTGGATGAAACCGTGCGGAACCGGACTGTTCCGGTCATTCTCTGCGCGGAGGACGATGTTGCCGGTTCTCACGGCGCGACGATCGGCCGGATCGACCCGGCACAGATCTTTTATATGCAGTCCCGCGGCGTGCCGGAATCGGAAATCTATGAGATTCTTGCGTGGTCGAAGCTCAGCAGCATCATCCGGCAGATCGGGGATGCGGAAACCGAGCAGGCCGTGAAGAATCTGCTCGGAAGGGGAGAAACGGAATGAACCGGCAGGATTTTCCGGTTTTTGCGGCATATCCGGAGCTGGTCTACCTCGACAGCGCCGCGACCGCGCAGAAGCCGCGCTGTGTGACCGATGCCGTTCAGCGGTATTATCATGAGGAGAACGCAAACCCGCTGCGCGGGCTGTACGGGCTGAGCGTCCGGGCGACCGAGGCCTACGAAAACGCCCGCGACGCCGTGCGGGACTTCCTGCACGCGGGCAGCCGGCGGGAGATCGTGTTCACGCGGAACGCGACCGAGAGCCTGAACCTGATTGCCTACAGCTATGCCGGTGCGCGGCTGTGCCGCTGCGACGAAATCCTGATCTGCATCTCCGAGCATCACAGCAATCTGGTGCCGTGGCAGATCGTCTCGCAGAGAACCGGCGCAAAGCTGCGCTTTCTGGAGTGTGAACCGGACGGCTCCTATTCGCCGGAGGCGCTGCGGGCTGCCCTGACGCCGCATACAAAGATCTTTGCGGCGGCGCAGGTTTCCAATGTGCTCGGACGCCTGAACCCGATCCGGGCGTTCGCGGAGATCTGTCACCGCAACGGGACGCTGATCGTCTGCGACGGCACGCAGAGTGTGCCGCATATGCCGGTCGATGTGCAGGCGCTGGATGTGGACTTTTTTGCGTTTTCCGGCCACAAGATGTATGCCCCGATGGGCATCGGCGTGCTGTACGGCAGGGAGGCGCTGCTGCGGGAGATGCCGCCGTTTCTGTCCGGCGGCGAGATGATTGAGTCGGTGCAGCGGGAAAGCTCTACCTACGCGGAGCTGCCGCATAAATTTGAAGCCGGAACGGTCAATGTCGGCGGCGCGGCCGGACTGCACGCGGCAATCCGTTATCTTCATCAGATCGGCTTTGACGCGATTCAGCAGCATGAGCAGGCGCTGACGGCGCTGGCTGTCTCGGAGATGCGGCAGATTCCCGGCGTCCGGATGCTCGGCCCCGCGGATGCCGCTGACCGTCACGGCATTGTCTCATTCACCGTGGAAGGTGTGCATCCGCACGATATTGCAGCCGTTTTTGACGCGGACGGAATCGCCGTGCGCGCAGGACATCACTGCGCACAGCCGCTGCATCAGTTCCTGGGCGTGCCGTCCACAGCCCGTATGAGCATCGGGCTCTACAACGATGAACACGATATCGAACGGTTCATCACAACCCTGAAAACCGTGAGGAGGCGCATGGGATATGACCGGACAGATTTATAATGAAGTGCTGCTCGACCACAATCTGCATCCGCAGCATCTGCACGAGCTGCCCGCGGCGACCTGTTCGCACGCAGGCGTGAATCCGAGCTGCGGCGATGAGATCACGCTGCATCTGAAGCTCGCGGACGGCATTGTCCAGAGCGGTTCCTTTACCGGAATCGGCTGTGCGATTTCGCAGGCATCCGCAGATATCATGCTCGACCTCATCATTGGCAGAAGCCTTGCGGACGCCAGACGCCTGTCCGGTCTGTTCATGAAGATGATTGCCGGAGAGATCACGGACGCGGAGCTGGAGGAGCTGGAGGAAGCGGGCGCGCTGCAAAACATCGCAAAGATGCCTGCGCGTGTAAAATGTGCCGTGCTTGCGTGGAAAACACTCGATCATCTGCTGGATGATGCCGGAGAGAAAGGGGATACGGACTGCCCATGAAATTCACAACAAAAGCAGAATACGGTCTGGCTGCGCTGACAGACATCGCCATCCATACCGGACAGGGCAGGATGACGACAACCGCCGAAATTGCGCAGCGCCAGAACATTTCTCCGAAGTATCTGGAGCAGATTCTGCTGTTGCTGCGGCAGGCCAGTCTGATCCGTGCCGTCAAGGGGCAGAAGGGCGGCTATTCGCTGGCTGTTCCCGCGCACGCAATCCGGATTTCCGAGGTGCTGAACGCATTGGACAACAGCATTCTGGCGGATGCGGCGGAATGCGATGCGGAAAGCGGCTTCCGCCGGAATGTCAAGGCCTGCCTGTGGGATAAGATGAACGGGCTGATGCGCGATTACACCGAACATATGACGCTGTCCGATCTGCTGGAGCAGTATCTCTGTTCGGATGAGAACAGGATGTATGTGATATGACAGGCGGCACAGGATGCAGCGCGTAATCGTCGGGATGTCCGGCGGGGTAGACAGCGCGGTGACGGCGTATCTGCTGCAATGCGGCGGCTATGAGGTCATCGGCGTGACGCTCCGGACATGGCTGTCCGCGGACGGAACGGAGAGCCGCTGCTGCGAGATATCGGACGCGCAGCGCATCTGCGACAGCCTCGGCATTCCGTATTATGTGCGGAGCTGTCTGTCAGAATTCCGGCAGGAGATCACAGAGCCGTTCGTGCGGGAATATCTGGCCGGCAGGACGCCGAATCCGTGCGTGATCTGCAACGGCTGCATCAAGTGGCAGAAGCTCATCGAGGCCGCGGATGCGATGCACGCGGACTGGCTGGCGACGGGACATTATGCGTCGGTGCGCCGGCTCGCAAACGGCAGATACACCGTACAGCGGGGCGCGTTCAGCGAAAAGGATCAGTCGTATATGCTGTACCGTCTGACGCAGGCGCAGCTCAGCCGGACGCTGATGCCGCTGGGGCAGCTTTCAAAGGCAGAGGTACGGGAAATTGCGAAAACCGCCGGAATTCCGGTTGCGGAGAAGCCGGATTCACAGGAAATCTGCTTTGTCACAGACGGCAGATACGCGGATTATGTGGAAGAACACGCCGGACAGCCGCTGCCGGGAGAAGGGGACTTCGTGGATGCTTGCGGGCAGATACTCGGACGGCACCAGGGCATTCACCGCTACACGGTCGGACAGCGGAAGGGTCTGGGCATTGCAGTCGGACAGCCGGTCTATGTGCAGAAGATTGATGCCGCGGCGAACCGGATTGTGCTGGGAGACGCAGCATCCCTGCGGACGGACACGGTGCTGTGCGGCGACCTGCATTTCATGGGAATGCGGGAACCGGCAGCAGGGGAAACCTTTGCGGCGGAAGTGAAGATCCGGTATCATCATCCGGCGCAGGATGCGGTATGTGAGATGCTGACAGACGGGCGGCTGCGGGTCAGGTTCCGGCAGCCGGTCAGAGCGGCAGCGCCGGGACAGTCGGCGGTATTTTATGACCGCAGCGGCTGTGTACTGGGCGGCGGAATCATCGGATAAAAGCGGCTGCCGTTTCCTAAAGTCTGCCACCGGCGAAATCGGAACACAGCCGCACTTCGCCCCGATAGAACCATACAAAAAGCACCGGCGCCGCCATTTATTTCAATGGAAGCGCCGGTTTCTGTAAAATAAGGTATCCGCTACGCGGATGCTATTAAGGAATGGGGCTCTCTATCGCAGAGCCCCAAGCCCGCAGAGCTCTTCTTATGCGGGGGTATTTCGCCGCCTGCGGGCGGCGACTTAGGGCTCTGCCCTAAGAACCCGCGAGCTTTTTGAAAAAAGCTCGACCAAAAACTTTAGTTTGGGGTGCAGCCTAACGCTCCGGTTCGCCCCGCAGAGAACTTTAGGAGTGGGCTGCCGGCACGGCCTGATCATTCCCCCAGCAACGGCTGCCCGTACCGGAACAATACCGCGTTGATCTTGTAAATATCATAAATCCCGTTCTGCACACAGTACGAGATAATCAGATCAAATTTGTCGCTCGGCGAAAACGCCATTCCCGCACAAGCCAGAAGCTCCAGCATTTCCGGCAGAGTCAGCCGCAGCGCAACGGCAAATGCAACCGCCGTCTTTTTGCTCGGTTTGTAGTCCGGCTTGCAGCGAATCCGCGAAAAAACCTTGCGGTCGATATTCGCCTTTTTGTAAACGGTCACATCGTCCATGCCGCTTTGGTCAATCAGCCGGAACAGCCGCTGCTGAAAGGTGTCGCCCGCCTGATTCAGCACCTGATCGAGCGGTTTGCCGGTATCCGTCTGTGCCGATGTGCCGTGGAAAGGCTGATTTCCGTTCTGAAGCAGCATTTCGGCACGGCGTCTGCGATGCGCTGCAAAATCGCGGCCGGATTCATATTCGGCGCGCTCCAGCTCGCGGACCTGATGCTCGTCCAGATATGCGTCAATCGAACCGACCAGCTGTTCCGACAGCGCAACCGCCTCTTTTCCGAGTACGACCAGAATCACAGTCATGTCATGCGTCAGCAGGAATCTGCCGATCTCGGACAGCGCGATGTTGAGCGCCTCCTGCTTCGGAAAGCCGTACACGCCCGACGCAATCAGCGGGAAGGCGATGCTTTCCGCGCCGAGCTGATCTGCCAGCGCAAGGGAATTTTCATAGCAGCTTCGCAGAATATCCTTCTCGCCGTGCTGCCCGTCCAGCCATGCCGGCCCGACGGTGTGAATCAGATGCTTCGCAGACAGTTTAAAGGCCGGCGTGACCGCAGCCTGTCCCGGCGCGATGTCCCCGATTTCTCTGCGCGCCCTGAGCAGCTCCTCTGCGCCGGCGGCGCGGTACACGGCACTGTCTGTACCGCTGCCCGAAACGGGCTTTGGATTGGCCGAATTGACAATTACATCGGCTGTCACCTTTGTGAGATCGTTCCGGATGATTTGAAACGGCATAGGCACCTCCCGTCTGCGGACTGCCGCGTCCGCGTGTGGCTCCGGTTTTATTATAGGACGCTTTGCGCTGTTTGTCAATCCCTTCTGCGGACTGGGTTTCGTGAACAGTTGTATCAGGAAAGAACCGGAAAACATGAAAAAAGCAGCCGGATCCCCTTTGTGCGGGAATCCGGCTGCTGTGCGGATTCAGGATGAAACGCGCCGGTGCTGACCCAGCCTGACAGGGCGTCCGTGCGGCTTCGTGAAACGGCTCTGAATCAATAATCCATGCCGCCGCCGGGCATTGCCGGAGCGGGCGGAGCCGGCTCCTTGATATCGGTCACGAGGCTCTCGGTCGTCAGAACCATGCCTGCGACAGATGCCGCGTTTTCCAGTGCGGAACGGGTCACCTTGGTCGGATCGACGATGCCGGCCGGAATCATATCGACATACTCCTCGGTGTAGGCGTTGAAGCCGTAGCCCTTCTTGTCGGCGCGGCGGATGTTCTCGATGATGACCGAGCCTTCGAGGCCTGCGTTTGCAGCGATCTGACGGATCGGCTCCTCCAGGGCGCGGAGAATGATCTGTGCGCCGGTCTTTTCGTCACCGGTCAGCGTAGCGGTCAGCGTCTTGACAGCGTCGGCAGCATTGAGCAGTGCGACGCCGCCGCCTGCCACGATGCCTTCCTCGACAGCAGCCTTTGTTGCAGCGAGTGCATCCTCGACGCGGAGCTTCTTCTCCTTCATCTCGATCTCAGTCGGAGCACCGACCTTGATGACGGCCACGCCGCCGACCAGCTTTGCAAGACGCTCCTGCAGCTTCTCGCGGTCGAAGTCAGAGGTCGAGTTCTCGATCTCGGAACGGATCTGTGCGACTCTTGCCTTGATGGCATCTGCATCGCCGGCGCCGTCCACGATGATCGTGTTCTCCTTGGAGATGACGACCTGACGTGCGCGGCCGAGCTGTGTGAGCTGGGTATCCTTCAGCTCAAGGCCGAGGTCTGCGGTGATGACCTCACCGCCGGTCAGCGTTGCGATATCCTTCAGCATTTCCTTGCGGCGGTCACCGAAGCCCGGTGCCTTGACCGCTGCGCACTTGAACGTACCGCGGAGATTGTTCAGGATCAGGGTGGTCAGTGCCTCGCCCTCGACATCCTCTGCGATGATGACCAGACGCTTGCCGCTCTGGAC
>JAFPQL010000130.1 GCA_017414145.1 Oscillospiraceae bacterium
CTCATCGCGGAAATCCAGCAGAGCTCGAATGTCACCTACCGCATCTATGACTACGAGCGCGTCGGGGATGACGGAAAGCCCAGAGAGCTGCACATCGACAAGGCGGTCGCCGTGACCAAGACATGGTCCGCACCGCCGCGCATGAAGCGTCCGCCGATGCAGCGGGACGGCTTCACCAGTACGGTCATCGCGGACTGTCCGAGCTTTACGGCATGGGAGTACCATGTGACGGAGCAGGCGGATTTCCCGCCGAGCGAGGGGCTGTCCTATACGCATCTGCTCGTGACGGACGGCGAAGCGGCGCTGATCTATGACGACGGCGTGGTCATGCCGCTGCAAAAGGGCGACTCGGTCTTTCTGCCGGCGAGCTTCGGCGCGTATTCGATCCGGAGTCAGGACTGCACGGTTCTCAGCACCCGCACGCTGCCGAAATTCTAACTTAGGGCGTGTTGACACTATAATAATATGCGGATTTTTGAGATGATTTTGTTCCGTTCAAGGCAAAAATCCGCAGGCGGGCTGTCGCCCGGCAAGGATTTTTAACGACGAACGGGGCAAAATCAGCCGAAAAGACGCGTGTCAGGCTTAGTGTCAACACGCCCTAGTATGCCGGCGTTCCGGCTTTCATTTCACCGGCCGTGTGCCGGAATCAACGGAGGAGCAAAATACATGAAGTACTATGTAGGCATTGATCTGGGCGGCACAAACATTGTCGCCGGACTCGTGGACGAGAATTACAACATTCTCGGAAAGGTGTCCCGCAAGACGAACCGCCCGCGTCCCGCAGAGGAAATTGCGGCGGATATGGCCGCCTGCGCGCTGGATGTCATCAAGCAGCAGGGGCTGACGACAGAGCAGGTCGAGTGGGTCGGCATCGGAACACCGGGCATCGCCAATTCCGAAACCGGCATCATCGAGTATTCCAACAACCTGGACTTCCACAATGTCCCGATCGTCAAGTGGATTTCCGAGGCGACCGGCCTGCCGGCATTCGTCGAGAACGACGCCAATGCGGCAGCCTACGGTGAATTTGTCGCGGGCGCGGCAAAGGGCGCGAGAAATGCGGTCTGCATCACGCTCGGCACGGGCGTCGGCGGCGGCATCATCATCGACGGCAAGATCTATGACGGCTCGAACTTCGCCGGCGCGGAGATCGGTCACACCGTCCTGAATCTCGACGGCCCGCAGTGTACCTGCGGCCGCAAAGGCTGCTTTGAGGTGTATTCCTCGGCGACCGGCCTGATCCGCATGACGAACGAAGCGATCAGCGCGCATCCGGAGAGCCTGATGAGCAAAACGGCCGCGGAGCAGGGCAAGGTCTCTGCGCGCACGGCATTTGACTGTATGCGGCAGGGCGACGCGGCGGCAAAGGCCGTGGTGGATTTCTACATCCGTGCGCTGGCAGCCGGCATCACGAATACGATCAACATTTTCCAGCCGGATGTGCTGTGCATCGGCGGCGGCGTCTGCAATGAGGGTGACGCGCTGCTGCTGCCCGTCAAGGAGATCATCGCAAAAGAGGTCTACACGCGCAATTCCGAAAAAAACGCTGAAATCGTCATCGCCAAGCTCGGCAATGACGCCGGCATCATCGGCGCGGCGTTCCTCGGCAAGGCGGTCTGACCGGCGGAAACGGCAAAACAGCATAAAAAAGAACCTGAGGATTCCGGTCCTCAGGTTCTTTTTCTGTCATCAGTCGCGGTAGATCATGTGCTTGCGGTCCGGACCGGTCGAAATCATCGTGATCGGGCAGTCGATCAGCTTCTCGATGTATTCGACATAGGCCTGTGCTTCCTTCGGGAGCGCATCCCAGTCGGTCACGCCCATGATATCGGTCTTCCAGCCGGGGAGCTTCTGATAGATCGGCTTTGCCTTGTCGAGGCGGTCGCCGCTCGGAAATTCCTCGGTGCGCACGCCGTTGATTTCGTAGGCGACGCAGACCGGAATTTCGTCCATATATCCAAGCACATCAATCAGAGACAGGGCGACATCGGTCGTGCCCTGCAGCGCGACGCCGTAGCGTGTTGCCACCGCGTCGAACCAGCCCATTCTGCGGGGACGGCCGGTCGTTGCGCCGAATTCGCCGTCGCTTCCGCCGCGTCTTCTGAGCTCATCGGCTTCCTCGCCGAAGATTTCGGTCGTGAACGGGCCCGCACCGACGCAGGAGGAATATGCCTTGACGACGGTGATGACGCGCTGAATCTCGTGCGGCGGCAGGCAGGCACCGACAGCGCCGTAGCCCGCGAGCGTCGAGGACGAAGTAGTCATCGGGTAAATGCCGTTGGTGATGTCGCGCAGTGCGCCGAGCTGGCCTTCGAGCAGGATCTCCTTCTCGTCCTTGACCGCCTGACGCATCATCGCAGCCATATCGCACAGATACGGCTTGACGAACTCGCCGACCTTCTTCAGATAAGCGAGCACCTCTGCCGGATCGAGCTTTTCCGCATCCGGATACAGTCCCGCGATGATCGCGTTCTTGATCGTGCAGACGCGCTCAACCTTTTCCGCGAGATTATCGTTATAGAGCTCAGCAAGCTGGAAGCCGATCTTCTGCGCCTTGTCGGAGTAATGCGGCGCGATGCCGGACTGCGTCGAGCCGAAGCTGTGCTTGCCCAGACGCTGCTCCTCCAGCTTATCAAACAGGACATGATAGGGCATGACGAGCTGTGCGCGGTCGGAGATGCGGATTTCCGGTGTCGGAACGCCGCCCTTTTTCAGCTCCTCCAGCTCGCGCTGAAACGCCTCTGCGTTGAACGCGGCACCCGGTCCGATGATGTTGACCGTACCCTTCTGAAAGACACCGGACGGCAGAATGTGCAGGACATACTTGCCGTACTCGTTGATGATGGTGTGACCGGCATTGGCGCCGCCCTGAAAGCGGATGACATAATCCGCGTCCTCTGCGAAGACATCGGTCAGCTTGCCCTTGCCTTCATCGCCCCAGTTTCCGCCTACGATTGCAGTTACCATATTAAGCTCGATTCCTTTCCGTTTGAAAAGTCTTGGCGGGGACATAAATTTCCCTCTAACATGATACCACAAATTCCGGTTCTTGTCAAGCGCCGTCGGTCTGTCCCTGTGCGGGACGGACCTTTGTGTAATAAAAGACCGCGAGCTGTGTTCTGTCGCGCAGACTGAGCTTATCCAGCAGCGTGCTGATGTAATTCCGGACGGTACCCTCGCTCAGATAGAGCTGACCGGCGATTTCGCGGTTGGAGCGTCCGGCGGCGACCTGCTCCAGGATCTCGCGCTCCTTTTCGGTGATGCCGTATGCACCGAAGTCAAAGCGCTCCCTGGCGCGCATCAGCTCCGGCAGCTTGCCGATGATCCGGTCGCCGAAGACCGTCTGCCCGCGCATGACCGCCTCCAGCGCCGGCGCGATGACCTCAAAATCCTGCTTCAGAATATAGCCCTTCGCGCCCATGTGCAGCGCGCTGATGATGTATTCGTCGTCGGAAAAGGTCGTCAGATAGAGGATGCGGGCATCCGGGTCGGTTCGCAGGATCTCCCGTCCGGCTTCGATGCCGCTCATGCCCTCCATGCGGATATCCATGAGAATGACATCGGGGCGGTGTGCGGCGTAGAGCCCGACCGCCTCCGCGCCGCTGCTGCCGATCGCCGCGACCGCAATCTGACCGGTGTTTTCCAGAATTGTTTTCAGCGACATTGCCACAAGCCTGTCGTCATCAATGACCACGATCTTCATGTTCCTGCTCCTTCGGTATTGTCATAAAAATGCGGAATCCGCGTTCAGACGGCGTAAAGGTGATGCGTCCGCCGCAGTCCGCGGCACGATCCTCCATGTTCTTCAGCCCGATGCCGCCGTGTCCGATTTCCGTGACGCAGCCGTTGTCCTCAATCTGCAGCTGATAAAACGCGGGGTGTTCGCGGAAAATGATGCTGATTTTGTCGCCGCCTGAGTGCCGGACGGCATTGGAGATGCCCTCCCTGACAACGCCCGCCGTGCAGAGCTTGACCTCTCCGGGGATACGCCCGCCGGCATCGTAATGCACCGTGACATCAAAGCGGTCGTCCACGCCGCCCGCCATTTCCCGGATGGTGCGTTCCAGATCAATCGCATCGTCGTGCAGGTCATGGACGCTGGTGCGGATGCTGGTCATGGCGCCGTCCAGCGTCTCCTTCAGCTCAGAGAGCGGCGCGGCGAGCGATTCATCGCGGTTCAGCACGCGGAGCGCGCCTGTCTGCAAAATGGACCGCGTCAGCATATGTCCGACATTGTCGTGAATCTCGCGGGCAATGCGGTTGCGCTCGCGGAGTGTCGCCAGATGGATTTCATTGTCCTGCGCCTCCGCGAGCAGTCGGTTCTGCGCGGCAAGCTGCATATTTTTCTCGGTGATTTCATCGCGCAGGCCGGTCAGATGCCCGACCGTCTGCTCCAGTGCCGAAACGCGCTGATAGATCATCCATGCGGTCACGGCGCCCGCCGCCGTAATCAGGAGCTGCATCGCGTGGAACGACGACAGCCGCAGACAGACGCCCGCCGCGGGCAGCAGCGCCGGACAGCGCTTTTCGCAGAGCGCATCGTACAGCAGCAGGGGCGCCGCACAGAACATCACCGGCAGAAACCCGCAGAGCAGCGCCCAGCCCGCAATCAGCAGCGCTGCGAGCCGTGTGCCGGAGCGGAGCTGAATCACGGCAGAAACCGCGGCCGAAAGCAGCAGTGCCGTCACCGGCAGAATCAGCCCGTCCGTCATGCCGAAGGCCGGAATGCAGATCAGGAGAATCGCACATTTTTCGAGCAGCCGGTTCAACGGCATCGCCTCCTCTCGTTGTTCTGTTCCGATTATACCACATTTTGCGCGAAAGTGCAATGCAAAAGCGGGGAGCCCGCGCCGGCGATTTCTAAAGTGCTCTGCGAGGCAACCAAAAACCCGTGGCGCGCGCCCATAATTATAGTTTTTGGTCGAGCTTTTTTGCGCGGAGCCCGCAGGCGGCGAAACACTCCCCCGCATAAGGAGAGCTCCGCAAGGGGGTGAATTGCCGCCTTGCGGCAAG
>JAFPQL010000013.1 GCA_017414145.1 Oscillospiraceae bacterium
GACCTCGCACGCTGCCTGACTGTCCCCGCAGAGCTGAATTTTATCAAGGTGCACACCTATGTCGGCACGGAGTCCAAGCTCCTGCCGGAATTTGAGCTCGGCAGAAACATTCCGGTGAAGGGGCAGCAGGTGCTGATCCTCGAGGATATTGTTGATACCGGGCGCACGATGGACTGTGTTGTTCGGCATTATTATGAATCCGGCGCGAAATCCGTTGAAATCTGCGCGATGCTCGACAAGAAAACGGCACGGGCGAAGGGCTATGAGCAGGTTGTGCCGAAATATGCCGGATTTGAGATCGAAAATCAGTTTGTGGTCGGGTTCGGGCTCGACTGCGATGAGAAATTCCGCCTGCTGCCGGATGTCTGCGTGTATCATCCGGACAGCAAGCAGTCATAGGCACTGCGGCGGAGGAGCCGGAGAGGAGGATGACCTATGCGCCAACGGTTTTATCGTGCCCTGATGATCGGGGCAGCCGGAATCGCGGCGGCGCTTGCAGCATTCGGAGCGGCTGCACTGGCGGCAGATTCCGGAACAAAGCTGTACCTCGGAGATGTGAATGTAGACTCGTATGTCAATGTTGCGGATGCGGTGCATCTGGCGCGCTATGTCGCGGAGGATATGGATGCTTCCCTCACCCGGCAGGGCAGCCTGAATGCGGACGTCAATCAGGACAAGGACGTCGATTCGTCCGATTCCAATATGCTGTTGGAAATACTCGCCGGCATTATCCCGCACCCGCAGGACGTTCCGCCGGCTGAGACGACCGATGAGCCGGAAACGACCACAACGGCTGAGACTGCCACAACCGAGCAGACTACAACAACCGCGGAAACGACGACCGAGCAGATCACGACCGGGGAGACAACGACCGTTTCAGAGGAAACACAGCCGCCGCAGACGGTCCCGCCTGCCGCACTGACCGTCGGAACGCGGACGCTGCCGCTGGGTGACCCCGCAGAGGAGGTCATCGCGCTGCCGGAGATCGCGGCGGAATACGGCAGCCTGACGGAAAAGCTCTCCCTCGCATACAACACCTGCATGATGGATTTCTATGTCTATGCGGAGGACACCGCGAACACGATGATTCTGTTCTCGCGCGACGGCATTGTCATCGGCTATTACACCACCGCGAAGGAATACGCCTGCAGCAATCTCTACACGATCACGGAATACCGCGACACGCACCCGGACGGCACCGGTGAGCTCTATGCGGTCATGGCGCTCTCGAGCAGCGCGTCGATCTATGTCGACAGCGTCAGGGATCAGAACGATCTGCATGTGTTCTCCCGGCTGAATTTCTTCGCGACCAACGCGATCCGGGGTGTTTACGGGCTGCCTGCACTGCACTGGAATGAGCAGCTCGCCGAAATGGCGCAGGCGCACAGCGACGACATGGCAGAGAACAACTATATGTCCCACACCGATTCCGCCGGCATGGACCCGGGTGACCGCATCCGCGCCTCCGGCATCAAATGGCGGATGATCGGCGAAAACGTCGACGGCGGACTGCGCGACCCGTTTGCGGCGGCAGATGACTGGTTCCGCTCGGTGAAGGGTCACAGAGAGGAGATGCTCGGCGACAAGTATACCGATATCGGCATCGGCTTTGCCTATCGCACGGGAACGAAATACGGCATCTACGGGACGCAGGATTATCTGTTCTGATGTATAATATACCTAAAAACGGCATATTATACATGAATAATCGCGGTTTATGCAGAAAATTTCAAAAAGCACTTGACAAATTTTCATTTTGGTGTATAATGGAAATACCGCACAGCTGATGTGCGGTATTCCCTTTGTATCAAAAGCGGTGAAAACACCGAAGAAAGGACGAATATCATCATGGCTGAAAAGAAAACCCCCAAGAAGATCGTTCTGGCGTATTCCGGCGGTCTGGACACCTCGATCATCATTCCGTGGCTCAAGGAGAACTATCCGGGCTGCGAGGTCATCGCAGTTTCCGGCGACGTCGGACAGGGCACCGAGCTCGACGGGCTCGAGGAGAAGGCGATCAAGACCGGCGCATCCAAGCTCTACATCGAGGACCTGACCGATGAATTCATCGACAGCTATGTGTTCCCGACCCTGAAGGCAGGCGCCGTCTATGAGGGCAAGTATCTGCTCGGCACCTCCTTTGCCAGACCGATCATCGCAAAGCGCATTGCAGAGATCGCGATGCGTGAGGGTGCTGACGCCATC
>JAFPQL010000131.1 GCA_017414145.1 Oscillospiraceae bacterium
TGGTACGCCCGGTGCGATTCGAACGCATGACCTTCAGAGCGGGCAGTGCCCGTCCCGACACACACTCTGTCCGGGTCGTAAATAAGGGAAACGGCGTAAACGGTGCAAAAAGCACCGCATTCCAAAGAACACGGTGCCTTGTTTGGTACGCCCGGTGCGATTCGAACGCATGACCTTCAGAGTCGGAGTCTGACACTCTATCCAGCTGAGCTACGGGCGCATATATTATGGTGTGCCGCCTGCGGTACCTTCCTATTATACCAGATTCCGCGACATTTTGCAAGCCCTTTTCCAAAGTTTTTTTCGTGACGGACAACAGAGACAGAAAGGAGTGCTTCGTCATGACTATTTCAATGCAAAATCATCCATGTATCTATATCGTCGTGACCTGTACCGGCACCAGCGTCGCACGCGCAATCCGCGTCGTGACCAAAATGCCGTACTCGCACGCTTCACTCGCGGCAACTCCGCAGCTCCATGAGCTCTACAGCTTCGCCCGGAGCTTTAAACGGATTCCGCTGCCCGCAACCTTTAACACCGAGTACATCGGCGAGGGAACGCTCGGCAAGTTTCCGTCCATTCCCTGCGAGATCTATGCGCTGCCTGTCTCCGATGCGCAGTATGAGAAATTTTTGCAGCTCATTGACCATTTTCAGGCGTGCCGCAAGCAGTATTCCTATTCGCTGATGGGGCTGCTGCGCGTCAAAATGCAGATTGAACGCGATCTGGAGCGCAAATTTGTCTGCTCGCAGTTCGTGGCCTATGTGCTGCATGAATGCGGCATCAGTCTGGAAAAAGCACCGAGCCTCTATTCGCCCGATGACCTCAGATTTCTCCCGCAGGCAAGGCTGATCTTCCGCGGCGAGCTGAACAACTATTACCGCGAGCAGAGCGAAAGCAATTATGCGCCGCTGATCCACTCCGCGGTCTGAGCGCTGAGACTGTCCGTCAGCCGGTACAGCCGGCAGAGCGCCCGGAGTACGCCCGGCGGCAGCAGCTCCGGCAATTCATATGATACAGAATGTTCGGCGGGGAGCGGGATTTTCCACTCCCCGCCGCCCAGCTCCAGACAGCGCGCCGATTCGGTCTGCGCCGGAGCCGGCTGCGTGAGCTGTGCCATGACCGGTGAGCCGCCGTACATCAGCCGGCGTGTCGTCTGTGCTGCCTTCAGCATCCCGAAGGTAAATCCCGTCAAAATCAGGTAAATCAGTGCCGCATAGACTGCGGCGCTTTTTATTCGTCGATTCATCAAAGCATCCCTCCGGCATTCAGTATGCCCGGTTTTGTGCGGATGATACCGTTTCAGGCGTCTGCGAGCTTCCGGACGGTTTCGGCAAGTGCCTGTCCGATGAAAGTGCCGGCGCGGCAGGCTTCTTCGAGCGTATTTCCCTGCGATCCGACCTCGATCAGCAGGCTGCCGTTCGTCAGGTCCTGATTGTATTTGCGGTAATCAAAGAGAATCGGCCGCATCAGGCCGGGGAACATCGTCTCGGCGGTCTGCTGCAGACTGCACGCGAAGTGGAAGTTTTCGCGGTAATTCGGAAGATTCATCGTGCCGTCGTCACAGCCGGAAATAATCATGACCTGTGCCGATTTTTGCCCGCCGATTTCTGCGACCGGCGCGATCACCGTCGTACCGCTGCAAATCGCGTCCCGGTGAATGTCCAGCGCGATGCAGACATCCGGATACTGCTTCAGCACGGATTTGATCGTCTCCGCGCTGCGGGAATAGCTGCCGTTCCATTTCGGATAATCGTGGATTTCCGCCGCATGGACGACGCCGATGCCCGCCGCGGTCAGCTCCGCCGCGATCGCGTCCCCGACAGCCACCATGTTTTTGTCCGGCTCGGTTGTCCGGAAGCAGAAATCCGCGTCATAGGCCGTTGATTTGATATCCTGATAGCTCTCGGTCGTGTGCGTGTGATAGATCAGAACCGCCGGGGTACCGTCGGTTTTCGGGTGCAGCGCAGAGGGGATCCGGCTTTCCGCCCTGAGGTCGGCGTTTGTCCAGAAGGTGCTGTTGCGCACCTGTCCGCCGCCGTCCAGCGAAAAGAACATACTGCCGGTCAGATTTTTGTACTGCTTTTCCGTGATGCTGCCGCCGGAGCTGCCGTGGCGGTTGTCATAGGGGCGGGCATTGTGCATCGCGGCGGAGCCTTCGGATTCCATGAGAATCAGATTCGGGTCGGCGGGCTGTTCCGCGGGCGGTGCTTCTGCACGCGGCAGGGTCTGATAGCCGGTCATCGGTTCCGCATCGGGCAGCTCCGCCGCAGGGGGCTCCGGTATCGCGGTTCCGATCTGTACCGCCTGCATGACCGGTATGAGTTTCATGCTGCCGAACAGGACAGCCGCTGTTGTCGCCGCCGCGGCTGCCGTTTTCAGCATCCATCGCCTGATCACCATAGCATCACTCCTTTGTCAGTTCAGCGTATGTGTCCGCCCGGAAAAATATGCAGGACGGTCTGCGGGACAATCCTGCCGTCATATGCTCTGAGCGGGAGGGTGATGACCATGAAGCGACGGGGCTCCGCGGGACGCTTTCTGCGTCTGCTTGTACTTGATTTTGTAATTTTATTGTGTATCCGGCTGCTGCTCTCCGCGGCGGGCTGTTTTTCTGAGAAATCCGTGCCGTCCGGCGGAACAGAGCAGGCGGCTGTCCGTCTCAGTCCGGTGCCGGAAGAAGCGGTGCGTCTGCCGGTGCTGATGTATCACAGCGTCCGACGCGGCCCGGAAACGGACTATGCCGTCACGCCCGACACGCTGGAATCCGATTTCCGTTATCTGCGGTCACTTGGCTGGGAAAGTGTTTCGCCGGAGCAGCTTGTGCGGTATGTATTCGACGGAATCCCACTGCCGGAAAAGCCGGTTCTGCTGACTTTTGACGACGGCTTCTACAACAGTCTGACCTATGTGCTCCCGCTGCTGGAAACATACGGTCTCTGCGCGACGGTCAATGTTGTCGGGTCGTTTACGGCGGAGCTTGCGGAGGCGGACA
>JAFPQL010000014.1 GCA_017414145.1 Oscillospiraceae bacterium
AAAAAAGGTGTTCCGGTTATGGCGGTCGATCATATCTCGCTGCGCTTTCCGGAAAAGGGCATGGTCTTTCTGCTCGGAAAATCCGGCAGCGGCAAATCGACGATGCTGAATCTGCTGGGCGGTCTGGATTCCTACGACGACGGCGAAATCATTATCAAGGGCATCTCATCCAAGGACTTCAATCAGCAGCGCTTCGACAGCTACCGCAATACTTATGTCGGATTCATCTTTCAGGAGTACAATGTGCTCGAAGAATTCACGGTCGGCGCGAACATCGCGCTGGCGCTGGAGCTGCAGGGAAGAAAGGCGACCGATGAGGAGCTGAACAGCATCCTGCGCGCCGTCGATCTGGAGGGCTACGGCGCCCGCAAGCCCAATGAGCTCTCCGGCGGACAGAAGCAGCGCGTCGCAATCGCCCGCGCCCTCGTCAAGAATCCGGAGATCATCATGGCGGACGAACCGACCGGCGCACTGGACTCCAACACCGGCCGGCAGGTGCTCGATACGCTGAAAAAGCTCTCCGAGGAAAAGCTCGTCATCATTGTCTCGCATGACCGCGAGTATGCCGAGGCCTATGCGGACCGCATCATCGAGCTGGCGGACGGCAAGGTCATCCGCGATGTCGAGGCAATGCACAATGAGGACGACGGGCAGGAAAAGCAGCTCGTCTTCCGCTCGACCAGCATCGAGATTCCGCAGGACTACCACCTGACTGAGGAGGACCGCATCCAGATCAACGAGTATCTCGACAAGCTCCGCTCCGGTGCGTCCATCATGCTGCCGAGTGCGTCCCAGCGCTTTACCGAAACGGACGAGAGTGCCATTCCCGTGCAGGACGGCTCGAAGTTCAGCCTGATTAAATCGAAGCTCCCGATAGGCAGCGCGTTCAAGATCGGATGCTCGTCGCTGAAGCACAAGCGCTTCCGACTGGTGATGACGGTATTCCTCTCCGTGATTGCGTTCACGCTCTTCTCGCTGGTCGATACCTTCAGCTCCTATGACCACAGCCGCGCCTGTACCGATTCGCTGATTGATACCGGCGTCAACTATGTCTCGGTCAACCGCACCCAGAAGCACGGCTCCGGCATCGACGAGTGGTGGACCACTGCGGGTCTGAAATTCTCCGAGGCGCAGATGAAGCAGCTTTCGGATGAAACCGGCGTCAAGCTGACCGGTATCTACATTCCGATGGATGCGAACCTGAACTTCAGCGCACAGTATGACGAAAAAGCGGGAGACGACAACGAAAAGAGCGCTTACAATGTTCGCCTCAATCACTTCTGCGGATATTCTGAAATCAATGACGACATTCTCAGAGAGACGGGATATCAGCTCGTCGCCGGCAGACTGCCGGACGGCAGCAAGCCGGAAATCGCAATCTCCAAGGCAGTTGCCGATGCCTTCGTGCAGTGCGGCTATCACAAGCCGCTGACCGAGCAGGAATCCGAAGATGTGATCGGCAACATTGACATCCGGACCGGCCGCCCGCTCGACAACAGCGACACGCAGAACAAGATCACCTACGAGAAGATCGGCGGCGTGTCCGATATGGTCGGCAAGGTCATCCGCCTGATGGACACCGACTACACTGTGACCGGCGTTGTGGACACCGGATTTGACATCGGCCGGTATCAGAAGCTCAAGGAAGATGCCGAGCATCTGTCTACCTCTGAAATGCTCGTCACCTATATGCTCTACAATGAGTTCACCACGATTGTCAATTACAGCCTGACCGGCTGTGCCATGGTCGGCAGCGGCGCCATTGAGAAAATGGTGCAGGAGCAGCCGCAGATGTATGAAACAACCGGCAACGGCCAGTACTGGATAACGGGCGAGGCCGAGGAACGGGCCGGC
The DNA here is from genome assembly GCA_017414145.1 of Oscillospiraceae bacterium. Next base: position 1,855 of record JAFPQL010000014.1, read on the forward strand.
GGCAATTACGAAGGAAACTATCTCTACTGCTCGTCGCGGTATCTGACCACGCTCGACCGGATTCCGGATTCCGAGATCATCTGGCTGAACGGCAAAAAGGATTCTCTCGCGGAGAACCAGTGCATCATCTGTGCCTCGGAGATCGGATTTGATGACAGCTCAAGCGGAAATGCATGGAGTGAGCTGTTCTATGATAACGAAAAGATGACGGAAAGAACGCCGTCCGCAGATGCGCTCCGTGCTGTGCTCAAACAGTACCGCATCCGTGCATCATGGGGCGTTTACAGCGGCAACAGCGACCACGAAGATCACGAGATTGACAATCTGGAAATCGTCGGCGTGATTCCGATGAACAGCCGGTACTGCTGCACGGTTGTCCCGCAGACAGTCGGCGACAAGCTGATCGCCAGCATCGACGGCATTTATGACAGCGCGATCGGCGCCATGCCGAAGTCCCGCGGCGACATTGAGAAGTTCGTCCGCATCTGCTACCGCGAGGGCGAGGATGTCACCGAGCGCTGTGAGCTGAACACTGCGGTCACCTATGAGCTGGACACCTTCCATTCCGCAGTCAAGGTGCTGGCAAGGGTGTTCTTCTGGATCGGCCTGTTCTTCGCGTTCTTCGCGGCACTGCTCATGGCAAACTTCATCTCGACCTCGATTCACTACAAGCGGCAGGAGATCGGTATTCTCCGCGCCATCGGTTCGCGCTCCAACGATGTGTTCCGCATCTTCTTCTCGGAGAGCTTTGTCATTGCGATGATTAACTTTGTGCTCTCCGCGGCGGCGTGCGCGGGCGTTGTCGCCCTGATCAATTATCTGCTGCGCAGAGAGGCCGGCATTCTGATCACGGTGCTGCATTTCGGCATCCGTCAGATTCTGCTGCTGCTGGTCATCAGCGTCGGCATCGCGGCAATCGCCAGCTTCCTGCCGGTTCACCGCATCGCGGCAAAGAAGCCGATCGACGCCATCCGCGACAAATAATCCGCGGCTGTTTTACGACCCCCGCACCCGGAATTTCCGCCGGGTATCCATACATCCTTACTTACGGCGAACGGCTCCCTCGGAAACAGGGAGCCGTTTGTCATTGTGATATGGGGCGGAGTTCAGTCTCTCCAGAAGCTCAGGCCGCTGTCGTCGATGCCGGCATCCGCCGCCCGGAAGACCGGATTTTTGCCGGCCTTCTTCTGCTTTTCATAGTCGCGCAGCGTCCGGACCGCCTGCCCCGAGAGCAGCAGACAGCAGGGGATGTTGATGAGCGTCATCGCACCCATCGTGATGTCCGCCGTCGTCCACGCAAAGTCCATCGGAACCTGTGCGCCGAGGAAAATCACGATCACGCAGACGAGCCGGAAGCCGAGCAGGAAGCGTCTGGAAGGCTCTTTTTTCCGGTTCAGATAAATCAGCGCGTTCGTCACATAGTAGAGGTTGCCGAGCAGCGTCGTGAAGGCAAACAGCACCATTGCCGCCGTGATGAACAGCGGGCCTGCCTTCCCGAACACCGTCGAGATCGCGTTCTGCACATATGCCGCGCCGGAGACATCCGCCGAAATCGGCGTGCCGGAGGACAGGCACATGAACGCCGTCGCCGTACAGAGCAGCATCGTGTCGATGTAAACGGAAACCGTCTGCACCAGACCCTGCTTGGCGGGGTGGGTGACATCCGCGGAGGCAGAGGCATTTGGTGCGGAGCCGACGCCGGCTTCATTCGAGTACAGGCCGCGCTTGATGCCGTAGACCATGCAGGAGCCGCTCAGGCCGCCGAAAATCGAGCGGAAATTGAACGCGTCCTCAAAGATCTGCGCGAACATATGCGGGATGTTCATGTAGTTTGCGGCGATGACAATCAGCGAAATCAGCACATACAGGATGCCCATGACCGGCACGATCTTCTCGGTCGTGCTGATGATGCGCCTGCCGCCGCCAAGAATGCAGTAGCCGACGGTCACGGCGAGAATCAGGCCGATGACGGCCGGTGTCCAGTCCGGATTGTAGAAGGAATAGACCGCAAAGGAGGACTGCAGATTGTACGAGCAGAGAAGCTGGAAGCCGACCGCATAGGTTGCGATCAGGAACACGCAGAACAGCGCCGCGATGACCGGCAGCTTCAGCGCGTGCTCGATGTAGTAGGCGGGGCCGCCGTAGCAGGTGCCGTCCGAGTTTTTCCGCTTGTAGATCTGCGCCAGCGTACTTTCGATGAACGCCGACGACGCGCCGATGATGCACATGATCCACATCCAGAAGCAGGCGCCGGGGCCGCCCAGACAGATCGCGGTCGAGACGCCGACGATGTTTCCGGTGCCGACACGGGATGCGGTCGAGACAATCAGTGCCTGAAAGGACGAAACCTTCTGGTCGCCGGTCGGTTTTTCACCGATCAGGCGGCAGGCGTCGCCGAACAGCCGGAGCTGCGCGAACCTTGTCCGCAGTGAGAAGAACAGTCCCGCGGCAGCCAGCACAATGACCAGCACAGGGAAGTACATGATGTCGTCAACCTTGTTGAGAAATTGAAAGAAAGACATATTTCGGTTCCTCCGTTTCATAATGTATGATTTTTTTGTGTGCGGGGGATAGAAAATGTGCTGATTTCATTATAACATGATTCCGGCCGGATTGCAAGGGGATATTTCACCGCATCAGCATAAAAAAGGGCCCCGGCCGGAGGATTCCGGTCAGAGCCCTTCATGGGGGTTCGTTCAGAGCGACGGGATGATGCCCGCAAGAAATTGCAGGAGCAGCGCGGCGTCATCCGCGGTGAGGGTATCCCGTCCGGCAACCTTCGCGTTGGCAAGGCCGGTCGCCGAGATCGAAACACTGTCCTCCGCGAGATACCGGCACAGCAAAATGCAGTCGGCAATCTGCACGGTGCCGTTTGTATCGACATCGCCCGGCAAGAGCGTTTCTGTCTGCTCCGGCTGCGTGGTCGTCTCGGTCGTGGTGGTTGTCGTTGTGGTGGTGGTCGTGGTGGTCGTTGTCGTCGTCGTAGTCGTTGTCGTAGTTGTGACGGCTTCGCCGGTATAGACCGAGCAGGTTTTTGCGGTGTCTTTCCAGCCGTTTCTGCCGTTGACGATGACCTCGCCCCACTCGCGGGAGAGCGTGCCGCCGATGTTCTTCGAGCTCATGTCGAGATACTCGACCGGACTGCCGTTGCCGGACCAGCTCCACGACAGCCAGCCGGTCGCCGTCTCCTGGCAGTAGCTGAGGATGTAGCCCTCATCGACATCGCCGTCGGAGTGCTTGTATCCGAATTCACCGACACACAGGCAGAGATTCCGCACGCGCATACTGTCGATGATGTTCTTGATCGTCGAGGCGCTGCCGCCTGCATAGCCGTACATATGAATGGAGAACATGACATTGTGTTCGGGGTCGGCGTCCAGCACAGCCTTGCCGCCGTTGATGATCGTCGAGAAGCCCTGACCGTAGCCGCCGGCATCGCACATGATGCAGTGCTTGAGGCCGGCATCGCGGATGATCCTGACCGCCTGCTGATAGGCGCTCTGCCAGCCGGTGTCGTTGGTCTCTGCCATCCACTCGTTTGCGATGTTGATGATGACGGTGTTTTCATGCCCCTTTAAGGCAGAGACGATGTCGTTCGCGTAATAGCGTGCGGCGGTCAGCAGCGCTTCGGCGTTGTTGTTGCCGGTGGCGTCGTGCGGCTCCAGCACGCAGACCAGCTTGTTCTTCTCGCAGAGGCTGATGAGGTTTGCGACCTCGCCGGACGAGGTCTTGGACCACTGCTGCCCGTCCGCCAGCACGATGCGCACGGTATTTGCGCCGTAGCCCGCGATTTCGGCGAGTGCCTTTGCGGAGTCATCCTGCTTGTACCATGTGTAGGCGTAGTTGGTGCCGCGCATGACAAAGGCGTTCCGGTTGGCGTCGCGCAGCACGGCGCCGTCCGCGTAGAAGCCGTCCTTTGCCTCCGCGACCACTGTGCCGCTGCCGCCGAGCTTTAATTCTGAGACGGTGACGGAGCCGGTGACCGGCGATTTGCCGTAGGGCGCCATGACCATGAGGTTGATGCGGTGGACAAGGTACAGATCCGCGACGGCGCAGGTATTGCCGTCGAAGCTCCATTCCTCGGCGTTGAGGTAATAGGTCAGATTGCTGGTTTTTCCGGCTTCAATGACGGCGTTTGCCGTTGTCTGATGCCAGTTCCAGTCCGTGCCGGTGCCGAGCGCCAGCGCGAAGCTGATGTCCGATGTGCCGTTGTTTTTGACGGTCATGGACAGCTCGGTGTATTCCGACCAGTCCCAGCCGGCGTCGTCCTGCGCGCAGAATCCGGCGATTTCGCCGTCCTGCCCGTCCGTTGCGGCGGTGTAGGACGCGGTGGTCGTGCCGCCGGAATCGGAGACGGAGGCGGTTGCGGTCTGGTAACCGCTGGTCGCCGTCCATGCGTAGCCGCCTGCGCCGCCGGCAGCGGCTGCCGTGATGCCGTTCAGACCGGTCAGACTGCTCGCAGCGAGCAGCGCCGCGGTCAGAAGGGCGCTGAATTTTGTGTGCTTCATGGTAATTCCTCCCGTTGTTTGAGCGGACGCCGGATGCTGCCGGCGTTCCTTCTTCTGTATCTTCATTATAGTGGACGGCGCAGGGAAAGTCAAATGGTTTTCGGTAATTTCGCCGAAAAAACGGGAAAACAGCGCATCATTTAAGTAACTATCGTCAAAACAGACAAGTCCGGCGGGTGCGGGGGAAAGGACCGCACTGTGATGATCGGCAGCGGGCTCTGCGTATTTCCGGCAAAGGGTAATTCTTTCATAAAATGTTTGTGCGGAGAATAACATCAAAGTGGCTCTTCATTTCTGATTTAATATTGATAAATGCAGATGAATATGCTATAATCTACATAGCTTAAGCTGCTCATACATTGCAATGCGATTGATCTCTGAAGTCCTTCCATACGATTCAACAATGAACAAAGCAGGCGTTATTTGCCGCTGCAGTGATGCTGTTCTATTATGAGTTCGGCTACACATTCGGGAATCTGTTAAGAGGAAATCCGATCTCCATTGTGGTGGTTTGTGTCTATGTGCTGTTTTTCCCGGTGATGTTTGCGTATGACATCGCAAATATATTCAACAACATTGCGAGAAGGGTGTTTGAGTTCGTCGGTGCGTTTACATTGGAAAAAGTGATAGATGTATCCATTCCGTACGGCGCACTGGAATTAGCAGGACTGTTTGCTTTGATGATTCTGTGCAACATTTTCATCGCAAAAAAGCGAAGCGCCTATGCCTGATTGCCCCCGGCAGCTTCAGAACGGGGCGACCTTTTTTTCAGAAAACGGAACCGCGCCGCCCTTGTGTGAAAGGACGGCGCGGCTGTTGTCTCCTGTCTTTTTCTGTGGAGTGTGCGGGCGGAATCAGTTGTCCGGAATTTCGGCGTCGCAGACTACATAGTCAAGCGGGCAGCCACGGCTCACATCGACAAAGTCGAACCGGTAGGTGCAGGTGTTGCCGCAGTCAGACATCCGGACAGTGGCGCTGAAGGTCTTGTCGGAAACATTGCAGAGGGTCAGGGTATCCCAGAGCACCTCGCCGTACAGCGTCCCCTTGCCGAGCGACAGCAGATACAGCTCGCCGTCAAACTCACGGTAGATCGGAAGGTCGCCGCCGGTCGCCGTTTCCAGCGCCCGCTCATACGCCTTGCCGGTCAGTCCCTGGCTGAGCGCGAATCTGAGGTCATCCAGCGATTCGATGCCCTGCTCGTTCGGGACACTGACCTTGAAATACTCTGCCTTGTGGCCGTTCCGGTCGATGACAACGGGGGCGCCTCCGGACACCAGCGTCACGCCGTAGCAGAGGTTGTCATTCGCCTCGATATAGTTTTGAATCAGCGACTTCGCTGTCTCGATGCGATCCGCATCCGTGAAGCGCCACAGCGCCTCATTCGGATCGGCGGGCGTGTTCTGCTGTGCGGGAGCGGATGCCTGTTCGGCCGGCTTCTGCACCGATGCCTGCTTTGCGGGGGCGGCCTTCCTGGCCGATGCGGTCTGCTTTTTTGTTTCGGTCTGCTTCTTGGTTTCGGTCTGCTTTGCGGTGGATGCCGTGGTCAGCTCCGTCGCGGCGGAGGTGACGGCTTCTGATGCAAAATCGGAATATGTTGCTGTCGTTTCCGGCAAGGATGCGGCCGAGGATTCGGTCACAGAAGAAGCGGCGGCGACCGGGAACGCTGCGCCGGCTTCTGCTTCGGTTTCTGCACGGTTTGCACCGCCGCAGGCGGTCAGGGAGATTGCTGCCATCATCAGGGCTGCTGCTGTCATCATGTACTTTTTCATTTTTGTTTCCTCCACACTTATAAATGTTTTTTGTGGTTTCGGCGGTTCGTTTTCCGCGTTCAAAATGATAGACAGCAAATGTCCTCTTCTGATTACATCCCGTCGGAAAAAATGCCGGAAATTTTTTCTGCGCCGTCAGAATCCCGCGGCGTTCTGCAAATTTCGCATTGATTTCCAGCCGGTTTTGTGATACAATATGATTGATGTCCCGACGATCTCCTAAAGTGATCTGCTTGTCTTTTTGCCGTGATCCTGCGTCAGAACGCTTTGCGGGTGTCTGCAAGGCGGCGGCTTTCTGCCTTGTCTCACGACAAAAATTCTGCGCATCTCATCTTCAGGATTTCATTGGCACATCAATCGTACCGCCGGACAATCGCCGTGCGGAATCCGGAACCGATGAGGAGGGACAGTATGGACTGCGTTAAGAAAAAGCTGGCATTCGGATGTATGCGCCTGCCGATGAAGAACGGCAGAGTGGATGCGCCGCAGTTCTGCCAAATGGTGGACCGCTTTCTGGAGGAGGGCTTCAACTATTTCGACACTGCGCACGGATACATCAACGGACAGAGCGAAACCGCCATCCGGGAATGCCTGACTTCCCGCTATCCGAGAGAGGCATTTTTGCTGACCGATAAGCTTACCGACAGCTATTTTTCCTGCGAGGCGGACATCCGCCCGTTCTTTGAGAATCAGCTCAAATGGTGCGGCGTCGATTACTTCGACTTCTATCTCATGCACGCGCAGGGTGCTGTCAACTACGGGAAATTCAGGCGCTGCCGTGCCTATGAAACGGCGTTTGCGCTGAAAGCGGAGGGGAAGATCCGCCATGTCGGCATCTCCTTCCACGACCGCGCCGAGGTTCTGGAGCAGATTCTGACCGATTATCCGGAGATCGAGGTCGTGCAGATTCAGTTCAACTATCTGGACTATGACGACCCCGCCGTCCAGAGCCGCCGCGTCTATGAGGTCTGCCGCAGATTCGGCAAGCCGGTGCTGGTCATGGAGCCGGTCAAGGGCGGGCATCTTGCCGATCTCCCCGCGGATGCAAAAGCCGTGCTGGACGCTCTGCACGGCGGCAGCCCCGCAAGCTACGCAATTCGCTTTGCCGCCGGATTTGAGGGAATGCTCTGCATCCTCTCCGGCATGAGCAGTCTGGCGCAGCTCGAAGACAACATCAGCTATATGAAAGACTTTCAGCCGCTCACTGAGACAGAGCAGCAGGCCGTCCGCAATGTCGTGGCGGTGCTGCACGGCAAGCATCTGATTCCCTGTACGGCCTGCCGGTACTGTGTTGCGGGATGTCCGCAGCAGATTGCCATTCCCGATCTGTTCTCCTGCATGAACATGAAAGAGCTGACGCACGACTGGAATCCCGGCTTTTATTACACGGATGTCTGCACGCAGTCCGGCGGAAAGGCGTCCGACTGCATCCGCTGCGGCAAGTGTGAGCGCATCTGCCCGCAGCATCTCCCCATCCGCAAGCTGCTGCAGGATGTGGCAAAGGCCTTTGAACACTGAAAGGAGCGTCTGTCATGACCGATCTGGAAAATGCCGTGCGGCATCTGCCGGGACACGCCCTCTGCCTTTGCAAAGGAACGGTGCTGCGGACGGAGGACGGCAGAGGCATCTCCCCGATGATGAAGCTGCTCGCGGAGGGCTGTGATCTGACCGGCTTTTCCGCCGCTGACCTCGTTGTCGGCAAGGCGGCCGCCATGCTCTTTGTCCGGGCGGGAATCGTCGCGGTCAGCGGCGAAACAATGTCTGCGAGTGCAAAGGAATATCTCGAAGCCCGCGGCATTCCGTGCCGGTACGGCACACTGACCGAGCGGATCATCAACCGGCAGGGGACAGGGCTCTGCCCGATGGAGCAGACCGTGCTGGCACTCGACGATCCCGACGAGGCGTATGCGGCGCTGAAGGCGCGTCTGGCATCGCTGCGGCAGTCCGGCGGCTGAACGGATTTCCGCACTGCACGCTGCTTGCATTTTTGCTGAAAGTATGGTATACTAAAGATGTATATTCCGCGGTGAGGAAGGGGGCGTTCGCATGGGCTGGGCGATATTGCTGATCGTGTTGACCGTATTCGCAGTGATTTTCCTGCTCCCGATCCGTGTCAAGGCGTCCTTCGGCGACGGAAAGTGGTCTGTTTCGGTGTATTATTGCCTGTTCCGCGTGTTCCGGAAGGAGTCCGAAGAACCGGTGCCGCCCGAAACGCCGCCGCTGCCGGATCCGGAAGCGGATACCCTGCCGCAGAATGTGCCGGAGCCGGCGGAACCGCCTGTCAGTCCGCCGAAGCCGGACAAGCCCCCGAAACCCGAAAAACCTCCGAAACCCGAAAAGCCCCCGAAACCGGAGCCTTCCCCGCAGCCGGATGCTGCCGCAGAGGCGGATCCGCAGACGGAGACGGAACCGGAAAAGCCGAAGAAAAAAGGCCCGATCAAGCGCTTCATCGAGCGGGTGAAGCCGCATTCCCTCTCCGATGTGCTCGGACTGCTGCGGGACGGCGGCGCATCGCTTTCGGCATCGCTGCGGTTTCTGCTGCGGCATTTTCACTTCCGCCATGTGAAGCTGTATCTCGCAGCGGCGTCAGAGGATGCTGCCGCGACGGCTCAGCTCTACGGAAAAATCTGCGCGGGCGCCTTCAATCTGCTCGGACAGATGCAGTGCCTGTTTGATATGCAGGTCGATGAATTCCGGATTCTGGCGGATTTCTTCCACGAGAAAACCACCTTCCGCGCCGCACTGGAGCTGCGGGTTTCACCGGCAGTCCTGCTGCTGACCGCACTGAAGCTCGGCGGAAAGTTCCTCTGGCGGACCTTCCGGCGGTTCCGGCGGGAGGATAAAGAGGCAAAGCGCCGCGCACGCGAATCCGCGCCGCTGCCCTCTGCCGGCACATGACGCTTTCATCTGATACCGTACCTGCTTCGGCAGGATTTCAAGCTAAGGAGGAAATTACTATGAGCGAACGCAGCAACGAGCATCCGGTGCAGGAGACCCTGCGCGTCACGATGGACGAGATCCGCGGCATGGTGGATGCGAATACCATTGTCGGACAGCCGATCTCCTGTGAAAACGGTACGACGGTCATCCCGATCTCGAAGGTCAGCTTCGGCTTTGCTTCGGGCGGTTCCGATCTGCCGACCAAGGTCGCCAAGGATATGTTCGGCGGCGGCGGCGGCGCGGGCGTGACGATCACGCCGGTCGCATTTCTCGTCATCATGCCGAACGATGTGAAGCTCCTGCAGCTTTCCGTCAACGCGGCAACCCCGAATGCCATCATCAATATGGTGCCGGATGTCATGGACAAGATCACCGGCTTCATCGCCGGAAAGCAGGCAAAAAAAGAGGGAGAGACCGAGGTCACGGGCTGAGGCCATCCCCGTTTTGACGGAGTACAGTTATATATGGAAAAAATCAGAATTCAGAAGCTGCTGTCCGATGCCGGATACTGCTCCCGCAGACGGGCAGAGGCACTGATCGCAGCGGGCAGGGTCCGGTGCAACGGTCACCCCGTCCGTGTCGGCGACAAGGCGGCGAAAACCGATCTCATCACCGTGAACGGCGAGCGGGTGGACATCCCGAAGCGTGCGGCACACCGCTATATCATGCTCAACAAGCCCCGCGGCTATGTGACCACGCTCTCTGATGAGCAGGGACGCCGCTGCGTGACCGATCTGCTGACGGATATTCCGGAGCGCGTCTACCCGATCGGGCGGCTGGACCGCAATTCGGAGGGACTGCTGCTCTTCACCAATGACGGCGCCTTTGCGAACGGCATCATGCACCCGTCCCGTCAGGTGACCAAGACCTACCGCGTGACGGTGCGGCCGCCGGTCTCCGAGGATCAGCTTGCACAGATGTCTGCGGGCGTCACGCTGGACGACGGCTTCAAAACTGCCCCCGCAAACATTGTGACGCAGACCGAAACGCCGGAGCGCGTCGTGCTGCTCGTGACGATTCATGAGGGAAAAAAACGCGAGGTGCGCCGGATGTGCGACGCGGTCGGGCTGGAGGTTGCGCGTCTGCGCAGAATCTCGATCGGGCCGGTCAGGCTGGGAATGCTGAAGCCCGGTCAGTGGCGCGATCTGACGACCGAGGAGCTGCGCGCACTGCGCACGGCCATCGGCAAATGAGCCTGTTTCAGCAATATTATACTAAATTGCAGCAACATCGTCGCTTTTCATGGCGGCGATTTGTTGTTATAATCTAAAGTAGGGGATATATGTCCCTAAAAAAAAGAAATATATCCCTAATATAATGTAAAGGGGAACCGAATCATGAAAATCAAAAATGTGCTGGCTCGCATCGGCGGGCTGGCGACTGCTGCGGTGACGCTGCTGTCACAGTCCGCGGGACTGACGGGCGGCGCCGCGCAGATGACCGGAAGGAACATCACCGACACCTGTACTTATGCGGAGGATGTCTCCATCAAGCTGCAAAGAGGCGAGGCGACCGTCGTCAAGCCCGGTGACTACGGCGTGAAGCCGACCGATGTCATCACCGAGGTCTGGATTGACCTGAGCACCGACATTTCGTCCGGCAAGCCGATCATGCCCGCAATGGGCTATGACGCGCCCGGCTACGAGAATGCCGAGATGAAGCAGAAGGACTGGTACGGCACCGGCGACTGGATTCAGACGCCCGCCGAGAAGATGACCTTCAGCTGGGAGGCGCTCAAGGATTTCCCGATCACCAGCAGCTTCCAGCTCCAGCTCTGGGGCGAGGAGGGCGCTGTCATCGAGACGGCAACCGTCACGCGCCTCGGCTTCAAGGTCAAGGGCGGCGGCAGCATCGGAACGGCCACCAGACCCGGCGATGTCAACAATGACCGCATGGTCAGCGTCGCGGATGCCGTCACGCTGGTCAAGTTCCTGCTCTGTGAGACAGAGACGCTTCCCGCACCCGCAAACGCCGACATGGACAAGAACAACACGCTCAACGCCGTTGATCTGGCGCTCCTGAAGCGCGGTCTGCTGAACGGCACACTGGGCGGCGGCGGTTCTGAATCCGATGACGAGACGGCAATGGAATTCGTCTCGCACATCAAGCTCGGCTGGAACCTCGGCAACACGCTCGACGCACAGAGCCCCGGCTGGGCTAAGACTGCGCCGTATGAAGCGGAAACAAGCTGGGGCAACCCTGTCACCAGCAAGGCCATGATCGACGCGGTCAAGGCTGCCGGCTTCAACACCGTCCGCATCCCGGTTTCGTGGGGCTGCAAGATGGACGGCAGCAGCTACAAGATCAACGACGACTGGATGAACCGCGTGCAGGAGATCGTCGATTATGTCATCGACAACGATATGTACTGCATCGTCAACATCCACCACGACAATTCCGCGAAGGATGCGGAGAGCGGCGTGCCGACCTCGTTCCCGTATTTCTATCCGGATTCCGCACATTATCAGCAGTCCGAGCGCTTCGTGACCTCGATCTGGTCGCAGGTCTCCGAACGCTTCAAGGGCTATGACAACCACCTGATTTTCGAGACGCTGAATGAGCCGCGTCTGATCGGCCACAGAAACGAGTGGTGGATTGACAGCAGCAATAACGACTGCAAGGACTCCATGGACTGCATCAACAAGCTGAATGCGGCTGCACTGGATTCGATCCGCAAGTCCGGCGGCAACAATGAAAAGCGCTTCGTCCTGATGCCGACCTACGCCGCGAACCCCGATCCCGCAACGCTGGCAGGCTGCGTCATGCCGAACGACGATCACATTCTGGCGGAAATCCACGCCTACAGACCGTATAACTTCTGTCTGGCCAATGACGGCACGCAGACGAGCAATTTCGACGCCAATTCCGACGGTTCGGAAATCGTCTCGATGATGAACAATCTCAAGAGCAAGTTCCTCGACCACGGCATTCCGGTCATCATCGACGAATTCGGCGCCATGAACCGCAACAACGAAGACGCCCGTGCGGCATGGGTGAAGTTCTATCTGGAGACTGCGAATTCCTACGGCATTCCGTGTGTCTGGTGGGACAACAACGCCTTCAGCGGCTCCGGTGAGAATTTCGGTCTGCTGGACCGCAGCACAAACCAGATCCGCTTCCCGAAGATTATGAGCGCGATGGTCGAGGCGACCAAGAACCGCGGCTGATTCCTGTATCCGAACAAGGCACCCTCTGCATGAGGGTGCCTTTCTCTGTCAATAAAGGCGTTTCCGACGGATTCCCAATCAGGGGCACTGCCGCCATGTCCCTGACAAAGAGACCGTTGACGGTCAGGACCCGCTGCGGGATTGCTCCTGCGGGAACAGTGCCGCGTAAATCACGGCGGCAAGCGGAACGCCGAGCAGCAGTCCCGCCGCACCGAGCAGGCCGCCGCAGACCACGATCGCGGACAGCACCCACGCCGGCGGCAGGCCGATCGACCCGCCGACCACCCGCGGATAGATCAGATTGCTCTCGACCTGCTGCAAAATGACGATGAACAGCAGAAACCACAGCACCCGCGCCGGCTGAATCACCAGCAGCAGCAGCGCGCAGGGGACTGTTCCGATCAGCGGGCCGAGATACGGCACGATGTTTGTGATGCCGATGACCGCGCTGATCAGCACCGGATACGGGAAGTGCAGCAGCGACATTCCCGCCCAGCAGAGGACGCCGAGAATCAGTGCCTCCTTCATCTGCGAATTGAGAAACCGCGCAAAGGTATCACAGGTCTGTCTGGCGCGGTTTGCGCTTTGTTCCAGATGTGCCGGCGTCAGCATCAGTCTGCCGATGCGCGTGAGCTGACGCTTCAGGCGCGGCTTGTCCGCGAGCAGGTACAGCGCGAGCACGACCCCGATGCCGAGATCGAGCAGGCCGCGCAGCAGATCGGCGGTGCCGTCATAGGTCCGGCGGAGCAGCGCGGGAATCTGCCGCTGGGCGTCTGCAATGATCTCGGAAATGCGCTCCTGCGGCAGCCATGAAAGCCAGCGGCTGTGCGGGAGCTGTCTCGTCCAGCCGAGCAGCCCCGACGCACTGCTCAGCCGCGTGCCGAGCTCCTGCACAGAGGCGGCAATCTGCGGAATCAGCACGCAGAGGATGCTGACCAGAATCAGCACGGGCGGCAAAACCGCGCCGATGACCGCCGCCGCACGAATCTTCGGTGTATCGCCGCGGCGGCCGTGCCGGACTGCGAATGCCGAAAAATCCGTCCGCAGCCGCTCAAAGGACGGGTTGAGCATCGAGGCGAACAGAATCCCGAACAGCAGCGGGCGGAGCGCCAGAAGCAGCCGGCGCAGCGCCGCAAAAAATCCCTCATACCGCAGAATGACAAAGGCGATGAGCAGCAGTACGGTTCCGCTCACCGTCAGAATGCGAAACAGCGGCTCCTGCAGCAGCCGCTGACGCGGTGATTCCGGCATCCGGCGCGCCTCCTTTCCCGGTTTCTGTGGCCGTTCGCTCAGATTCCGAGCGGCATCTGATTGACCAGTGCCGCCAGACGGTCCCAGGCGGCGCGGTCGAGCGTACCGGTCTGCGGGAGACCGGCTGCCTGCTGCAATCTGCGCACGGCATCCGCTGTTTCGCGGTCATAGACGCCGCTCAGCGGGATGTCCGGCAGATTGGCATAGTGTCCGCCGACAAGATTCAGCAGCACCTGCACCAGATGAACCAGTGTGCCGCGGTCGCCCTCCTGCATGACAAAGCCCGGCATCGGGAACAGGGTCAGCGGTGCGGGCAGATCCTTGAACTGCCGGTAGATGCGGACAATCATATTCCATGTAGATTCGTCGATTTCACCGGTCACGGGCAGACCGTATGCCTGCTGGAATGCGCGGACGGCGAGTGCGGATTCGTCATGGAAGTCCCGCCCCGGCAGCACGATCGGAATGCGGCTGTCCCGCAGGGCGATTTCGTAGAGGTATCCGAGGATTTCCGCGATGTGATCCCCGCGCTGTTCGTCGGTATATAGCATGGCGATTTCCCCTTTTCTTATTTAATTGTATAGCCCGGCGCCTGATACGGGCGCTTGCCCGCGCCGCACCGGATCTCGGAATAGACACCGGCGATTGCGTCCCATGTGACCGCGCCGACCGTGCCGTTTGCCGTCAGACCGTATTCCCGCTGGAATGCCTGCACCGAGGCTCTGGTCAGCGGCCCGAAATAGCCGGTGTCGGAGACGGGCTGCACGGCGGGATCAACCCGCGAAATCGCCGTCAGATATTGCTGGAGCGTCCGGACATTTTCGCCGGAGACGCCCATGCGCAGCACTTCATTCGGATAGAGCCGCACGCACTCCGTATCGGGCTCGGACGCCAGAATGCCGGCGTAGGCGGCGTACAGGTCGTTCCATGTCCGCCGGTCCGCGATGCCGGTGACGGGCAGTCCGTAGAGCCTCTGGAATGCGCGCAGCGCCTCCGCGGTTGCCGCGTCAAATTCCCCGCTGATTTCAATGCGCGGCACCCGCTCATAGTATGCACTGACAACCGCTAGATAATACTGAAATGCGCGGACGGATTCGCCGTAATCGCCCTCGCGCAGCTCTGTGGGGTAATCCCGCCGGATCTCCTCAAAGCGAAGCCCCTCCGAGTTGAGCTCCGCCAGCCGCTTGACGCTTGTGTAAATGTAGGAGAGCTGATACCATGTCGCCTCGTTGACGGTTCCGGTCTGCGGCAGATCAAAAACGCGCTGAAAGACGCGGACGGCTTCGGCGGTATTCGCGTCGTATATGCCGTCGGTGTCGGCAATTTTCGGAATGGCGGGGAAGCTGCGCGAAATGCGGTTCAGCTGAATCTGCACGGTCTGGACATCGTTGCCGACCGCGCCGGGTTCCAGCACGGTTTCGGGCCAGCTCGGCGAGACGGAGCGGATTTCCGCCGCCCGCACAAGGTCGATGTCGCTGCCGTAATAGGATTGCAGGATTTCATACGGCGTCAGCCCCTGCTGTGCGAGCGCGACGGTTCCCCACTGGGACAGTCCGCCGCAGTTCACGGCGCGCCCGTCGCAGAATGCGGCAAACAGCGGTTCGGCAAAGCCCTGCCGCCGGATGTAGTACGGAAACAGCTCCTCCGCCAGCCACGCGATGTTCTGGAAGATTTCTCTGCCGTAGAAGAATGCCTGATCGAACTGTGTGACCGATGTGATGTCAAAGGGATAGCCGCGGGAGCGGTACCATTCGGTGTAGATGCGGTTGAGCGCGAAGGTGTTGATGGCGTAGAGATTGGCGCGGAGCGCATTTTCCGGCCATGTCGGGTAGACCTCGCTGGACGCGACATTTTTGAGATAGGCGATGTACGGCACGGTGACATTCGGCGCATCGGCGTCCGGCGCACCGAGGTGCACGGTAATCGTTTCCGGAATAAAGGGCTCACCGCTGAGCATCACGCGGCTCCTTTCCCTGCCTGCGGTCAGATGCCGGGCAGATTGTTATAATGCGTTCTGCTGCCGGTGTAGGGGTCATCCTGACCGGCTGGCAGCGGAATCAGATCAAAGTTCTGCACCGATACCACGCCCTCAAAGACCGGAACATCCTTGCTGTGCTCGCGGTAAAACCCGTCTGCATAGACGGAAATGTCATAGAGTGCATAGGCGGGATGCTGCTGGTCGGCGGAGGACGGCGGCGCGGGAACGCGAACCTCCGGCACATCGCCGCAGTCGTCTGTGTTCCGGACGGAGATCAGAATCTGCTCGCCGTCGCGCTCCTGCGTGATGATGACGGCGGCGCCCGCGACGGGCTCTGCGCCGCGTGCCGTCCGGACATGAACGAGAATGCCGCCGTCCGCCTCCGGCTTGATCGTGCCGTCCGGTTCCGGTTCTGCGGGGGACGGTTCGGGTGCGGCGTCCGGTTCGGTCATCGGCGGAAAATCGCCCTGCTCAGCGTGCGCCGGTTCGGCGGCAGGCGATTCCGTGGCGGGCGCCGGCGGCGCAGAACCGGCCGGAAGCGGCGGCATGGGCGGGGGCTGCGGGTCGGCTGCCGGTGCGGGCGGCGGATTGAACTGCCGTTCGGCGTAGAGGCGGAACATCTCCTCGCGGTAACGGCGGGCTGCTTCTTCAAATTCCTGTCGGGTCATGGGTTCTCCTCCTTCATCAGTCGGGATACGCTCTATCCTATGCACATCACTGCGAAAACTTGACAGAAATGCCGCCGCATGATATAATATGGATACTTCGCGCAGCCGGATGCTGCGCCCCGGAAAGGACTGCTGCCTCCGAATGGAATGGGAATTTAATCTGCTGAACTGGATTCAGAGCCATCTGCGCGGGGAACTGCTGGATGCGGTCATGCCGGCCGTCACCTTTCTCGGAAACGGCGGCTGGTTCTGGATTCTGCTGACCCTGCTGGGATTCATCCCGCAGAGAACCCGAAAATATGCTCATGTTGCCGCGTTTGCGCTGATTTTGCATCTTCTGTTCTGCAATCTGATCTTAAAGCCGCTGATTGCGCGGCTCCGCCCCTTTCAGATTCAGGCGATCAATCTGCTGATTGACGCGCCGTCCGATTTCTCTTTCCCGTCCGGCCATACGCAGGCGGCCTTTTCCGTTGCGACGGCGATCTGTATGTGGCGGCGCCGGTACGGGATTCCCGCGCTGATTCTGGCGACGGTCATCGCCTTTTCGCGGATGTACTTATATGTGCATTACCCGACGGATATCTTCGCCGGCATCTTCTTCGGCGTATCGTTTGCCTTTGTGGGGCTGGCGATTGCGAACCGGCTGTTCCGCAATAAGCCGTGGGACGGCTGCGGCGGGGAGCCCCCGCAGCCGTGAGCGGATGCCTGCCGGCTGTCCGGATGCGTGCTCCGGACTTGATGCGCGGTCGCAGGCGGTGCGCATTTCAGCGAAGTGCTTTGCTGACAGAGAAATAAACAGAGGGACACCTTGTCAAAAGGGTGTCCCTCTGTTTTGTGACAGATTTTTCGGCACAAGTGCGATCAGAAGCATTTTCCTCTTGCACCGTTTTATTTTTTTCGTTCAGCAAGCTGTTCAAGAAACAGCTCCGCTTTTCCCTTGTTCCGTTCACTCAGCGCCCGGAACAGCTGCAAAATGCGGTACTCGTCATTGCGCAGGGCAGTGTCGGATTGAATTTGTCCGATGTCTGTGCGTCCGGCGAGATAGTCAAGGCTGATGCCGTAATATTCGGCGATCTGAACGGCGCGTGTGAACGGCAGTTCCCGTTCGCCTTTTTCGTATTTCCCGTAATACTGCGCGGTTGTGCCTAAATACTCGGCAATTTCGGCCTGTGTTTTGTCTGCGTCTTCGCGCAAATCCCGGATTCTCCGATACAGCGGCATGACAATCCCCCTTTTTTTCTATCATATTACCACAAATGACTGAACAGTCTTGACAAACAAGTCTAAATAGATTATAATATATTGTGTGAGAAATCACATTAGACTATTAAAGGGAGGATTTCTGTATGGCATTTTCGGAGCATCCCGGTAAAAAAGTTGTTAAAATTGGTGAGTGGATTTTGGTGCTGAACACCTTGGCAGGTGTCGGATTCGGATATCTGATTGGTGATCGGTTAGATCGTGTCAGTCGTGAAGATTTTTTTACGGGCGTAGGCATTCTGATCGGCCTTGGAGTAGGCTTTGTCATCGGATGGCTGCTCTCCATCATGATTGTTGCGTTCGGAGAGCTTGTCGAAAACTCCACGCGCATTCGGGAGCTGCTGGAGCCTGTTCCTGATTTTTCACCCAACCGTGCGGCAAAGTGCAGCGTCTGCGGCAGTCCTGTGGCAGGTGATTCTGAATTCTGCCAGAAGTGCGGTTCTAAAATAAAGTGAAACATATCAGGGGACGCCTTTTTTGCAGGCGTCCCCACTTACCCGCTATATGCGGCAATTATCTCTTTCGGAGCGGTATTCCGGTTGAAAAAGACGGTTGCCGTGCCGTATATGCTGAAAAAAGGCGGAGCGAACCGGCGGCCGCACTGCCGGCTCTCGTGATTCTGCACAGAAAATCTGCCCCGACCCTCTGAAAATATCGGGTTGCAATCTCGCGAAAAACATGGTATAATAAACCGTAAGCCAATGCCGCCGGAGCGACTCCGTGCGGCTTTCCGTATGTTCAAAAGGAGGCAGGCACATGGCAAATCAGCTCTGCATCGTGCTGGATTTCGGCGGGCAGTACAATCAGCTCATTGCAAGGCGTGTGCGGGAATGCGGCGTTTACTGCGAAATTCTCCGCTATGACACCCCGATCAGCGAACTGAAAGCGCGCCGCCCGGCCGGCATCATCTTCACAGGCGGACCCAACAGTGTATATGACGCAAGCTCCCCGCATATCTCCCCGGAAATTTTCTCGCTCGGCGTTCCGGTTCTCGGTATCTGCTACGGCTGTCAGCTTATGGCGTATACGCTGGGCGGCACGGTGGAAAGCTGCGAACGCTCGGAGTACGGCAAGATTGATGTGCAGCAGGACGGCAGCAGCGTCCTCTTTGAAGGTGTCCCCGCGCAGAGCACGGTCTGGATGAGCCATACCGATTTTGTATCGAAGCTGCCGGAGGGCTTTTCGGTGCGTGCGCATTCCGCGGACTGCCCCGCAGCCGCCTTTGAATGTCCGGAGAAGCAGCTCTACGCGGTGCAGTTTCATCCGGAGGTCACGCATTCGCAGTACGGCAAGGCGATTCTGCGCAATTTCCTTGAGAAGGTCTGCGGCTTTACCGGCGACTGGAAAATGGATGATTTCATCGGGACAACCGTTGCGGCGCTCCGTCAGCAGATCGGCAGCAAAAAGGTGATTCTCGGACTGTCCGGCGGCGTGGATTCTTCCGTCGCGGCGGCGCTCCTGAGCAGAGCCGTCGGCAGGCAGCTCACCTGCGTGTTTGTCGATCAGGGCCTCATGCGCAAGGACGAGGGTGACTTTGTCGAGGAGACATTCTCCCGTCTGTTTGACATGAATTTTGTCCGGATCAATGCACAGGAGACTTTTCTGGAAAAGCTCCGCGGCGTCACCGATCCGGAGGCGAAGCGCGGCATCATCGGCGATGAATTTTACCGCGTGTTCTGGGATAAAATCCGCGAAACCGGTGCGGACGCCTTCTTTGCGCAGGGGACGATCTATCCCGACCGCATCGAGAGCGGCAAGGGCAACAAGGCCGGCGCCGGCAGCACGGATGTCATCAAGACGCATCACAATATGCACGAAATGCCGGAGGATATCCGGTCGCAGATTGCCGGCATCATCGAGCCGCTCCGCGACCTCTTCAAGGATGAGGTGCGGGCTGTCGGCGAAAAGCTCGGCATTCCGAAGGAACTGGTCTGGCGGCAGCCTTTCCCCGGTCCGGGACTCGGCGTGCGCATCATCGGCGAAATCACGGCGGAGAAAATCCGCATTTTACAGGATGCCGATGCGATTTTCCGCGATGAGATCGAACGGTCCGGCTGTGCGGATCAGCTGAGTCAGTATTTCGTCGTGCTGCCCGATGTTCGGACCGTCGGCGTCATGGGCGATCACCGCACCTATGACCATCTGATTGCCATCCGTGCGATCACGACCGACGATTTCATGACCGCGGACTGGGCGCGCATCCCCTATGATGTGCTGGCGCGTGTCTCAAACCGCCTCTGCAATGAGTGCGCGCATGTCAACCGCGTCGTGTATGATATCACTTCCAAGCCGCCCGGAACGGTGGAGTGGGAGTAATAAACGCCCCCAAAATAAGGGTGTAACCGCGCAAAAATCCGTTATCAGCCTGTTATCATGGCAACATTTTGGCAACAATTCTCGATTATCGGCAACAGTATTAAAGATTCTGTCTGAAAAGATAAGAGCTATCTGATTCGTATTGGAATCGGATAGCTCTTTTTGTGTTTATTGTGGAATAAAAACTTTACATATATTACTGTTCATTGCAATTTGAATCCATTCCATTGGCTGACCTCTTTTAGTTAGTTCCATCCCCCATAGTCTGCCCACTTTATCTATTTCTTCTTGAATATTCTCCTCTGTTATCTCTTCGGCTTTTAGATGTGGATTATGTTGGTGTATCCAACCATTCCATTCTTCACTATGAATTAAAATATCTTTTCGTTCCTCAAACGATAGTGTAGCAGGAACCTTTTGATTTAATCTGTATTCTGCTAACTCCCATATCGGAATAACTCTACCATGATTTGCTTCTGCTTGTTGAATAGCTTCTTGTAAACGTTGAATAAAAACAGGGTCTTGTAGTTCAGATTGTTTCATCAAATAACCATTAAGGGCGTGTTGTTCTTTCTTCTGTATTTCTTCTATACGTTTATAATCTGCTTCTTGATATTGAACTACAAATGGGCTTTCACTAACAACGGGATTGTTTCCATACCATAATTGCTCAGCAACTGGCGGATTTACAGCAAATATTGCCGAACCTAAACTATAATCCGCTTTTGATATATCTTGATACTTAGTAATCCATGATTCATTGCGATAGTAGATGTTAAGAAGATATAGAGCAGCTAAAGCATGAATAAAAGCTTTAATATTCCCTTGATGCATTGATGAGTACCTATCATGTTTAACAGCTTGGTATGCTTTTTCCCAATAAGTACCTTGCCTTTTATGAGCTTTTTTTAGTGGCTTTAAGATTCTGTTCACGTCTTTTGTAAAATTAAAAGATGGTGAAACAACTAAAACGATTTTTTTACTGGTTTCCCATTTTTTGTCTATTTCTTTCAAACAATCCTCATCGAAAAAGAGATCTTTGTCGCCTCTCTGTTTGGTTCCGCCAATATCAAAATATAGTTCCTTAGATATTGCTTCAATTTGAACACAACAGCGAACTAACAAATCAGCAATATAAGGGGAAAATGTTTCAAGCTGCGAATTACACGATTCGGATATTATAGTTCCTTTACTATTCTTTATAACTTCATCAGTAAAGAAAATATATTTTGAGAGTTCCAACGCTTCTTTTTCAAGACTGAGATAGGTTTGCCAAAAAATATCTGATTTTTTCATAACAGTACCTCATATCATTTATCGTTTTTCCGCAAGGCAGCTTCATTCCTCGCCGCTTCCGACCTCGGATACCTGTACCTCCACTGGTCATACTCCTCACGGCTGATTTCACCATTGCGATACTTCTGAGTCATCGTTATGTTCACTTGTTTTAACTTGTTGCTGACTGCCTGAGAGCGTACATGGAAGCGGGTCATTCCGTCTTCCAGACAATCTGCACTTCCTTTGTAACCGTCTGCTCCGGTGTCCGGAGCCGGTCGGCAAGGCCGTTTGCGCAGTCCGCGCCGGCGCATTTTGCAAGGGGTGCCTCCCGCAGCATCTCCATGCCGCCCGCGTACTCACACTGCACATCCTCGATGCCGCAGATCGTCTGACCGACCGCGGCCGCAATCAGCTCGGCACGGCGGCGGGAATCTTCGACCGCAAGCCGCAGCACCTCGCGTTCCTTTTCCGCGGCATCGGACAGCGCGTAATCAATGTGGTATTCGGTGTCCGAGAGCGTTTCCAGCATGGCGGTCATCTGCGAAACGGCCGCCAGATCCGCTTTGATTTCGACCGAAATGCTCTTTGTGAACTGGTAGCGCGGCTGATCGCCGTAAATCTGCCGGACCGCCTCATTCTGCATCATGAAGCATTCCGGCTGAAGCCCCAGCTTTTCCAGCATCCGGCCGAGCATTTCCTCGGTCTGCTGCTTGCCCGCGACAATCGCCTCGCCGGAAGACGCGCCGGTCGCCCGAATCTCCATGCAGACTGTGAACCGGTCCGCCGGATACCGCTGCTCCGCCGCACCTCTGACCCGTATGGTTCCCATGATGATCCCTCCTGTCATTTTCTGCGGCAGGGCTGCTGCCGCGGCTGTCTTGATTATAGCATATTATGCAGAAAAGTGCAATGGGAGCAGTCAGAAAAATCCACAGGGAGACAGCATGGGTGCAAAATTGGAGCCGGGCACTGCCCGGTTATAGCATATTATGCCAAAAAGAGCAAGAAAAAACTGTCATAATGTATAAATATACAAAAGCATCTTGATTTCTTGGAAATAATCGTGTATAATAACCTTATCGACTGTATATTCCGCAGTTACCGCAGAACATGAAAGGAGTTTTCCCCATGAAAATTGCAATCAGTCGTGCTTCCCTTCGTTTCTGGGCGCTGTACCTTCTGCTGCATTTCTGCTTTCTGCTGATGATTCTGTTTATCTTCCGCTGGGTATGGGCGGAGATTGTCGGCAAGCACTATGTCATGGATCCTGCGGAAATGGCATTTGAGTCCGCCTGTTACGCTGTGCTGATTACGCTGATCCGGTTTATCCGGTACTACATCGGCAAGAAGCGCTATGAGAAGAACCCGGTTGACCGCCGCAAGAACAATCTTTTCCGCGAATGATTCCCCGAATAAGATGCCGTCCGGTTTGCAGCTTTTGCGGAGCCGGACGGCGTTTTTGGCATATGGACGGGTACAGGCTTTACAGCAGCTTTCGCTGTCTGAGCCATGAAATCAGCGCGGTGCATCCATCCAGAATATCGGTGTAGGCGATGTCAAACCGCCCCGAATACCACGGATCCGCAACATCGTCATGCCGCCCGGCAAAGGAAAGCAGCAGCCGGATCTTCCGGTCGGGATCGCCGCCCAGAATCCGGTTCATATTGCTGAGATTCCGGCTGTCCATGCCGATCAGCAGATCATAGCTGTCATAATCCGCACGGGTGAGCAGGCGGGCGCGGTGCGCCTCGCAGGGGATGCCCCGTCTGTCCAGCTCGGCTCTGGCCGGCGGATAGACCGGATTGCCGACGCCGCAGTAAATCTCCTCGGTGCTGGTCGCTGCGGATGCAATGACAAAACGGTCTGCAATGCCCTCTCTGCGCGCCAGCTCCTTGAGAATCATCTCTGCCATCGGGGAGCGGCAGATATTGCCGTGGCAGACAAACATTACTTTTATCATACGTTTTTTCCTCTCTGATTTGCTCAGTATTGCCGTATTTTGCGCGGTATATCGCAGCTTTTCTTTCCTACTACCAATTTGGCAGAACGGGGCGAAAACGACTAAACGCGGCAAGTTTTTGCAAACTGCGGAC
>JAFPQL010000132.1 GCA_017414145.1 Oscillospiraceae bacterium
GCTCTTCCGATCTCAGCTCCGGATGCCGGATGCTGACATACGCACAGCTCTCGTCGAGCAGGTCAATGGCCTTGTCGGGCAGGAACCGGTCGGTGATATACCGCTCGGACAGCACCGCGCACATCCGCAGCATTTCGCGGGAAATCTTGACGCGGTGGAATTCTTCGTAATATTTTGCGACGCCGCACAGAATCTCGACGGTGTCGTCAATCGTCGGTTCATCGACGCGCACAGGCTGGAAGCGGCGTTCCAGTGCGCCGTCCTTTTCGATATACTTGCGGTACTCCGAGAAGGTTGTCGCGCCGATCACCTGCACCTCGCCGCGGGACAGCGCGGGCTTCAGGATATTCGCGGCGTTCATCGAGCCCTCGGAATCGCCGGCGCCGACCAGCGAGTGTACCTCGTCAATAAACAGGATGATATTGCCCTGCTCCTTGATCTCCTCGACCAGTCCCTTGACGCGGCTCTCAAACTGTCCGCGGAACTGTGTGCCGGCGACAAGCGCGGTCATGTCCAGCAGATAGATTTTCTTGTCCTGCAAATGGAACGGCACATTGCCCGACGCAATCCGCAGGGCGATGCCCTCCGCAATCGCGGTCTTGCCGACGCCCGGCTCACCGATCAGGCAGGGGTTGTTCTTCTGCCGGCGGGAGAGAATCTGGATGACGCGGGAGATCTCCTTGTCTCTGCCGATGACGCCGTCCATTTCGCCCTTTTCGGCGCGGCCGGAGAGATTGGTGCAGTAGTTGTCGAGATATTTCAGCTCCTTTTTCTGATCCTGCTTCTTCTTTGCCTTTTCCGCGGGCTTTTTCGGACGCTCCGGCTGCTTGTCGGGCGCGGGCTTTTCGGCAGAATCCCCGCTCTGCGCCTCGTCTGCGGGCGTCTCGTCGTCGCCGCGGTCGCGGAACATTCTCTGAAGGAAGTTCGGCAGCGTGGATGCGCCGCCCATCTGGAAGGACTCATCCTCCATCATGTCCATCATCTGGTCGCTCATCTGCTCGATGTCCTCGTCCGTGATGCCCATGTGCTCCATATACTCCGCCACCTGCGGGATATTCAGCTCCTTTGCACAGACCAGACAAAGCCCCTCATTGCGCTTTTCGTTTCCGTGCATCGTCGTGATGAACACGACAGCGGGTCTCTTTTTACACCGTGTGCATAAAACCATTGTATCACTCCGGCATCCGCACGGCAGCGGACGCCTGCTCCTTTCTGCCCGACCTCTTGACACATTCTCCCGTCAGAGAATGATGTCGAGGTGGTTATAAAAATGTCTGAACAGCTTGGACTCCTGAATGGTCGGATCATTGAAGCAGAGCAGCCTGCCGCCGCCGAGCATGACCAGCAGCCGCACCACCAGCGTCATCAGCATCAGCACCGTGACAGCCTCGATGATGCCGACCAGCGCGCCGAGCACCCGTTCCTTGCTGCGGGTATTGTTGAAGAACAGCGTGTTTTCCAGCATCGCCGCGATGACCGCCGCAATGACCATGATAATCGAGAAGATGATGAGATAGCTGAAAATCTGCAGCACCTCAAGCGTCGGCTCCTTGGCAAAGGACTCCTCGGAGAACTCCACTGCCTGCTTTCCGGTCGCCGGATTGCGCAGCAGAGAGATCAGCTCCCGCATCAGATACGGGTCGCTTACGGTCGATTTCTCGAAATTCGACTGCACATACGCCGGCAGATAATCGTTCAGCGCCTTGCCGTAATTCGTCCGCACGGCGTCATAGATGATCTTCCGCGTCTGGTCGATGTTCAGCACATCCGCGCCGCCGTTTTTATGCTTCAGCAGCGTGTAGATCCGTCCGACCAGACGGTCCGTGTCGTCCGACTCCATATAGCCCTTGATCGTACCCTTATCGACCGTGAAGCCGTACTGCTGCGTGTTGATTGCCGAGCTGATGCAGCCGGCCAGATCAAAATGCTGGTGGGCATTCTCAATCGCGGACACGGTGGTGTCCTGCGTCACGCCCTCATACAGCACCGGCGCCATCGCCATGGAGACGAGGGACGCGGTCAGCGATGAAACAAAGTATCCGATGCCCAGCACGAGAACCTTTGTCACGCCTCTTTTTCCGTTTGAATAAATTACATAAACACAGATGATAATGACCAATGCGTCAAAAATCCACCAGAAGAAGGTGCTCATTCCTGTTATATCCTCCCATATCTCGCACTTTTGCGCGAACTTCACCTGTCCGGTCGTGCCGGCAGGTTTTTTTCTCTATGTGGAATGCCTGACTCAGCCCTTGAACGAAACACGGTCAATCCGGTCATATCCCGTCAGAAAGACATATGACCCGATTTGCAGGAAGCTGCTGCAGCTGTCGGCGACCGGTGCCGAATTCCCGACCGTGCCGTTCAGATGCAGGCTCTCCAGCTTTGCACGGAGCTGCACCAGCACATTCTTGCTGTCCGGCAGCAGCCCGATGCTCTTGACCGTCTTGTCATACACATGACAGAGCGGGTTTGCCGCATCCCCGTTCAGGATTGCGACTGTATAGGTGTGTTTGTCGTCGTTGCGGAGCAGCACCGCCGCAGTGTCGCCGATGCAGTCTCCCCCTGCCAGCGTATCGGGATACCGGTAAGTGCTTTTCACCGCGCCGCGGCTGTCCAGATAAGAGGCTGCTTCATCTCCCAGCAGGAACAAACCGCTATCTGTATTATATACTGAAATCACGAGCATGTCAAGTGGCTGACTGCTCCAGAGGTCTCCCGATTTGAAGCTGTACGCGTGGACAACGGACTGCATTGCGCCGTTTTTGACGCGGATGCTGACCGCGTAGCAGCCCGAACCGTCTGGCAGAAATTCCGCCTCGGTGATGTCCTCGACGCAGTTTCGCTCGTAATAGCCCTGCCCTTTGACATTGAAGACCAGCAGGCGGCAGGCACAGCTCTCCGACGAGGTCACGAGCAGCACCTCACCGTTCTCGGAGACGCGCCCGAAGATGATGCTGTCCGCGATGCTCTTTTCATATTTCATGCCGGAGCTGTTGTCGAGCCGGAAGCGCGTGCCGCCGCTCTCATAGACCAGCGCATAGCCCCCCGCATACCGGAGCATCGGGGAACCGTAGGTGTGCTGGCGCGAGGCGTGCAGCGAACCGTTTGTCTCATAGATATTGAGGTAG
This sequence comes from Oscillospiraceae bacterium, assembly GCA_017414145.1. Next base: position 3,132 of record JAFPQL010000132.1, read on the forward strand.
CTGTCGCTCAGAACCAGCAGCTTCTGGTTCATTTTTCCGATCTGGTAGCCCTCGCCGCCGTAGACCTGCAGCGGGAATTCTCCGTCCGTGACAGAGCCGTCGCCGCGCAAACTCTGATGCTTGGAGCCGATGGTCTCCAGCCGCGGAATCCAGACATCCCGCTTCTGATACAGCAGCAGCAGCACGCCCGCTATGGCGAGGAACAGTGCGCTGCGCCGGAGCATCCGGAGCCGTCGTTTTCGCCGGCGTGCCGCATACAGATCGGATGCGCCCTCCTGTTGTCTGCTCATGGCTCTCCCCTTTCCTGAGATTTCTGTCTGACGGGCAGGTCGCCCGCATAAAACACGCGGTTGAGATACAGCCCGTGCGCCATTGCCGTTCTGCCAGCACAGAGGCGGTTTTTCGCGGCAATGATCCCGCCGAGCGCATCGGGCGGAAAGACGCCTTCGTTGATGTCCAGCAGCGTGCCGACCAGAATCCTGACCATATTATACAGGAATCCGTCGCCGCTGACAAGCACTTCCGCCATATCTTCATATTTTCTTACGGAAATCGCGTAGATCGTCCGCACGCAGTCCGTTTCCGGCTTTGCCTGCGCGCAGAAGCTGTGGAAATCATGTGTCCCGACGGCTGCCTGCGCCGCCTCGTGCAGCAGCGCCGTATCGAGCGGACGCCGGTAATGATACGCGAGATCGGTCAGAAACGGGTTTTTGCTCTCGTGATTGTGGATGCGGTAGAGGTACTCCTTGCCCTTGCAGTCAAACCGCGCATGAAAATCCGGCGCGGCGTCCTCGCAGCGGAGCACCGAGATGTCGTCCGGCAGATAGCCGTTCAGGGCGCGGGTCAGGTTCTTGCAGCGGATCTCCCGCTCCGTGTGCAAATGCAGCACAAACTGATTCGCGTGGACACCCGTATCCGTCCGCGAGCAGCCGTAAACCGTCACCGGACCGTTCAGCACGCGGCTGAGCTGCGCCTCCAGCTCTCCCTGTACGGTTTTCGCGTTCGGCTGCCGCTGAAAGCCGTGATAGCGCGTCCCTCTGTACGCGACGGTCATTTTGATTGTCCGCAACCGCGGCGCCTCCCTCCGTTTGTCTCAGTACAGCACGGCATTGATGAAGATGACTGCCGCGAGCATCAGCAGCGTCAGACCGAGCGCGAGATAGTCCCTGAGGCCGCTTTTCAGCACCCGCAGACGCGTTCTGCCCTCGCCGCCGTGATAGCAGCGGCATTCCATGGCCAGCGCCAGCTCCTCGGCGCGCCGGAACGCCGACACCAGCAGCGGTACCAGCACCGGCACCAGCGATTTTGCGCGCTGCATCAGGCCGCCGCTTTCCATATCGGCGCCGCGTGCCTTCTGTGCCGCCATGATCTTGTCCGTCTCCTCGATCAGCGTCGGGATGAACCGCAGCGCAATCGACATCATCATTGCCAGCTCATGCACCGGCAGCTTCAGCTTCTTCAGCGGCGAGAGCAGCGATTCAATCGCGTCCGTCAGGACGATCGGAGAGGTCGTATAGGTCAGCAGCGAGGTGCCGGCAATCAGCAGACAGATGCGCACGATCATAAAGACCGACGCCTGCACGCCCTGCTCGGTCAGCTTCAGGAATTTCCACTCCCAGTACACCGTGCCGCCGCCGAAGAAAAACAGATTCAGGATGCCGGTGAAAAACAGGATCGGCACGATCGGCTTGAGGCTTTTCACAACCATTTTCGGCGGAATCTTCGAGCAGACCGTTGCGATCACAACGAAGATGCAGCCCGCGATCAGCGCCGGAATGTGCTGTCCCCAGAACAGCATGACCAGAAAGAGCAGCGTGATGACGATTTTATAGCGGGCGTCCATGCGGTGGACGACCGAGTTCATCGGGAAATACTGTCCGAGGGTGATGTCCTTCAGCATCTGCCGTCACCGCCCTTCAGCAGATTGATCAGCTGCTCCGCGCCGTATTTCACGGTGTAAACCTCCTCCGGAATGTCAATGCCGCGCCGGCGGAGTCCGTGGAAAATGCGCGTCACCTGCGGCAGCGCCAGTCCCATTTCCGAGAGCGAATCGCCCCGCGCAAAGACCGCGGCCGGTGTGTCATAGCAGACGATCTGCGCGTGCGCCAGCACCAGCAGCCTCGAGACATATTTCGCAACATCCTCCATGGAATGCGAGACGAGCATGACCGTGCAGCCCGTGCGTCTGTGATAATCGCGGAGCTGCGTCAGGATTTTCGTCCGGCCTTTGGGGTCAAGCCCCGCCGTCGGCTCGTCGAGAATCAGCACCTTCGGCTCCATTGCCATGACGCCGGCAATCGCGGCACGCCGCTTCTGTCCGCCGGAGAGCGCATAGGGCGATTTTTCAAGCAGCTCCGGTTTCAGCCCGACCGCCTCAGCCGTCTCGCGCACTCTGCGGTCAACCTCAGCTTCATCGAGGCCCATATTCTTCGGCCCGAAGGCAATATCCTTATAGACAGTCTCCTCAAAGAGCTGATATTCCGGATACTGGAACACCAGCCCCACCTGAAACCGCACCGCACGCAGATTCGCGTCCTTCGCCCAGATGTCGCGCCCGTCGAGCCGGACCGTGCCGGAGGTCGGCTTCAGCAGACCGTTCATCATCTGCATCAGCGTCGATTTGCCGGAGCCGGTATGCCCGATGATGCCGACAAATTCGCCCTGCTCGATTTGCAGATTCACATGATCGACCGCCGTCTTCTCAAACGGCGTGCCGATGCTGTAGGTATAGGTCAGATCAATCGCTTCCAGTACCGGCATTCGTGACAAATCCTTTCTGAGTGAATAATTCCGCAATCGCGTCGATGCACTGATCGGCGTGCAGAATGTCCGGCGGCAGATCGAATCCGGACTGCCGGAGCAGGTCGCAGAGCTCGGTCGCCTGCGGCACATCCAGTCCCAGCTCCCGCATCCGCTGCACCTGCGAGAACACCGCCTCGGGGCGGTCGTCCATGACCACCTCGCCGTGATCGACCACAACCACACGGTCACACTGCGCCGCCTCGTCCATTTCATGCGTGATGAGGATGATCGTGATGCCGTAGTCGCGGTTCAGAAGCTGAATTGTCCGCATGACCTCTTTGCGTCCCTGCGGGTCCAGCATTGCCGTCGGCTCGTCCAGCACGATGCAGTCGGGGCGCATCGCAATGATGCCGGCAATCGCCACGCGCTGCTTCTGTCCGCCCGAAAGCTGATGCGGCGCGTGTGTGCGGTATTCATACATTCCGACCGCGTGCAGCGCCTGATCGACCCGCACGCGCATCTCATCGGTCGGCACACCGAGATTTTCCAGCCCGAACGCCACATCCTCCTCGACGATTGTCGCTACGATCTGGTTGTCGGGATTCTGAAAGACCATGCCGACGTGCTGCCGGATTTCCAGCAGCTTCTCCTCATCCTTCGTGTCGATGCCGGCAACGGTCACCATCCCGGAGGTCGGCAGCAGAATCGCGTTGAGCGTCTTGGCAAGCGTCGATTTGCCGGAGCCGTTATGCCCCAGCACCGCGACCAGCTCGCCGCGTCCGAAGGTCAGGCTGATGCCCTTCAGCACTTCGTTGTCCTGCTCCGGCGTATCCGGATTCGGATAGGAAAAGCGGAGATTTTCAATCTGAATTAAGGGTTCCATAGTGTACTCCATGTGCGGTGCGCGGAATGCGGGATACACGGTATCTGCCGCTTCCGCTGCCGCTCATCATATCAGTCCGCGCCGGGGAATCCGGCGTCAGTCCCGTCCGTCAGTGCGGCGATTTCCTGACTGAGAAGCCGGAATACCCGTGCAATCTGGAAGCCGTCTGCCGCCGCGTGATTGAGCCGTACCGTGACCGGCATCAGCAGTCTGCCTGCCTCCTCGCGGTACGCGCCCCAGTTGACGATCGGATTGAAATACAGATACCCGTCCGGCAGCTCCAGATGCAGAGCATCGTAGGAGAGCCACGGGATATATGACGCGTCAAACCAGTTCGGATGACGCGCTGCGTCCAGCCCGTATTCGCGGGTCTGCTGCGCCGCGTTCAGATCGGCGAGCGCCCCCTCGTAGAATACGCGGTAATCGGGGCTGTACGCTGTGTATACGACCGTAAAGGTCTCGGTGTCCTCGTGAAAGACATACTGCGTCGGGTGAATCTGATCCCAGCACAGCAGGCGTTCGTTCTGCCAGTCCCAGCAGAGGCGGTAATCCTCCCGCGCATTGAGCGCACGGCTCAGGCAGTAGAGGAAATTGATATAAAACCGCGTATCTGTGCGCTTTGACCACGCTTTCAGCGCGGTGACATCCACGCGGCTTGTCAGCGACACGGAGCATTTGCAGTCCGCCGAAAAATGCCGGAACACGCCGCGGCGGTAATAGGTCTCCATGTCAACGACCCGGCAGCCTTCCATATTCTGATTCCTTTCCGGATGCCGTCCGTTCAGCGGCCGGCAACCCAGATTGCCGTCGCGCCGCAGGGCAGAGCGGCCTTTGCCAGCTCCACCGGCAGCCCGATTTCATCCGCCTCAACCTGCCCGCCGCATTTCGGCACGAGCAGGGAATGCAGCAGATAGCCCATGACGGACGGCGAAAGACCCGTCGTATAGCTGTTGAGCAGGAAAAAGAGCGGATCGTCCGACAGCACATCGAGGCAGGCCTCCACCAGACCGTAGATGCTGTTTTCGAGCTTCCAGATTTCGCCGTTCGGGCCGCGTCCGTACGACGGCGGGTCCATGATGATCGCGTCGTACTTTCTGCCGCGGCGCGCCTCCCTGCGGATGAATTTCTCGCAGTCGTCCACAATCCAGCGGATCGGCTTTTCCGTCAGGCCGGAGCGTGCGGCGTTATCACGCGCCCACTGCACCATGCCCTTTGCCGCGTCCACATGGCAGACCTCCGCGCCCGCCGCCGCACAGGCCAGCGTCGCGCCGCCCGTATACGCAAACAGGTTCAGCACACGAACCGGTCTGTCCGCGGACCGGATTTTCTCCGTCATCCACTCCCAGTTGACCGCCTGCTCCGGGAACAGTCCCGTGTGCTTGAAGCCCGTCGGACGGACGATGAACCGCAGCTCCCGCCAGCGGATCTCCCAGCTTTCGGGCAGCTTCCGGCGGTATTCCCACTGACCGCCGCCCGATTTGGAGCGGAAATAATGCCCGTCGGCCTTGTCCCAGAGATCGGTCATCGGCGCGGTCTGCCAGATGACCTGCGGGTCGGGACGCACCAGAATGACATCGCCCCAGCGCTCCAGACGCTCGCCGTCCTTTGTGTCAATCAGGCGGTAATCCGCCCATGTTTTTGCTGTTCTCATGTCACGCCTCCGGCAGGACCGGCTCAGATGCCGCTGCCGAGGATGAAATCGGTCACGGCGAGGAAGTCCCGCACCGCGCTGACCGCCGCTGCCTCACTGCTGCTGCGGAGCATCGAAACTGCCGCACGGATCGCGGAAATCCGCTTGTCGGAATCATCGGCCTCCGCGCCGAACTCCACGCCGGCTTCCATTACTTCTGCCCATTCCTCGGCGGCGTCCGTCTCGGCGCGCAGCTCGGTCGTGCAGCGCTCCAGCGGCACTCTGCGGCGCTTCTGCGCCTCGGCACGGCGGGCGCGGAAATCACGCTGTCTGCGCTCCTTTTCCTCCATGCGCTGCTTCTTGAGCTGCTCGCGGCGTGCGTGGATTTCCTCTCTGGTGCAGTGCAGCTCGGCTGCCAGATCCTCCTCGCTTCTCAGCGGCGCAATCAGCAGCATCGCATCCTCCTCGCGGGTCCAGACGCGGGCAGCGGGCATCTCCTGTGCCGCATCCTCCGGCTCTGCGATTTCCTGCGGTTCTGCTGCAATTTCCACAATTTCAGCGACAGGCTCTGCCGCAGCAGGACGGTTCTGCCGTCTGCCCCATCTGCCGCCGCGGGAACGGCGGTCTGCGGGCTTCTGCGCGGCTTCCGCGGATGCGTCTGCCTCTGCGGGCGTCTCCTCCGCTGCTGTCACAGCCGGTGCTGCCGGCGCGCTCTGCCGGATCACAAAGCTCTTTTCCAGCTCTGCAAGCGCTGCCGCCTCGGCATCTGCTGCGGGTGCGGTCTTTGTCTCCGCGACAGTCTCCGGCTGGGATTTCTGCGCATTTGCGGGTCTTCTGCCCCGTCTGCCGCCGCGGGTGCGCTTTTCGGCAGGCTTTTCCTCTGCCGCGTCGGACTTCTGCTCCGTCACAGGCGCTTCCTGCACGGCAGCGGCGTTCTCCGGCTGCGATTTCTGCACATTTGCGGGTCTTCTGCCCCGTCTGCCGCCGCGGGTACGCTTTTCGGCAGGCTTTTCCTCTGCCGCGTCGGACTTCTGCTCCGTCACAGGTGTTTCCTGTACGGCAGCGGCGTTCTCCGGCTGCGATTTCTGCGCATTTGCGGGTCTTCTGCCCCGTCTGCCGCCGCGGGTACGCTTTTCGGCAGACTTTTCCTCTGCCGCATCGGACTTCTGCTCCGTCACAGGCGTTTCCTGCACGGCAGCGGCGGTCTCCGGCTGGGATTTCTGCGCATTCGCGGACTTTCTGCCCCGTCTGCCGCGGGAATGCTTCTCGCCGGACTTTGTCTCGGACGCCGTCTCCCCGCCGATCTGTCCGGCCAGATGCCGCTTCTTTGCCGCGACGCTCTGTGCCGATCTGCCGAGCTGCTTTGCGAGTTCCTGATTGGAACAGGTGGGGTTCTTTACCTCACTGATGATGCGTGCGGTCTCCTCCGCACTCCAGTCCTTTGCCATAATTTCCTCCATAAATCTGTTTCATTTTTCCACATAATAATCGGTCGCTCAGGGAATCCACCACATCGGCGTGATGTCGCCGAGCCGGACGGTTTCCCCGGTTTCCCTGTTGACCATGATCTCAATTTCACCGTATGTATGCGGCATGAGCTGTACCATCAGCTCGCGGCAGGCGCCGCAGGGTGCGCCGGAGCTGCCGTCCGGCAAAATGCACAGCACCTTGTCGATTTCCTGCTCGCCGGCTGTCAGCATCGCAAAGATCGCGCTGCGTTCGGCACAGATGCCGAGCGTCGAGCAGGTGTCCACACAAACGCCGGTGTAGATCTTCCCGGACTTTGAGAGAATCGCCGCCGCGACCTCCCCCGCCGTGACATAGTCCGAAATTTTCCGCGGATGCAGCGCCGCCTTTGCAGCCTCGTACAGCTTGTCCCACACCGAATCCATAATTTCCGTCCTTTCTCTGCCGGATGCACCGGTCAGTGTCTGCCGCGTCAGTCCTTCTGTCCGGCGCAGAGCGAGAGATTTTCGCAGAGCACCAGTGCCAGCTCGTTGATGCGGCTGAAGTCATTGCCCTCCAGCGTGACGGTCAGCATCGGCTCACGCGGATGCTCCCGGATCATCAGTCTGCCCTTTGTACCGAGCGCCGTGCGGCATTCCTTGATGTAGCCGTAGATTTCGGGGTCATTGCGCCAGATTTCCCGCCACTGCGGCGAAATCGGCACCGGAACCGTCACCTGCGGCGCGGGCTCCATGACCTCCGCGAGCGAGCTCAGCGTCCTGCCGGTGCGCTGCATGATCCGCAGCAGGCGTGCCGCGGTCATCATACCGTCGGGTGCGGGCAGATCGGGGAAGCAGATGCTCCCGATGCCGTCGTAGCCGATCTGCGCGGAGCGCTCCCGCATCAGCTCCGTCACGGCACGCGGCGCGGACTGCGTCTGGGTCAGCGGAATGCTGTGTTCCCGCGCATAGCGCAGAAAACCGAGGTTCGTGCGGTCGCCCGTGACCGCGCCGGAGAGCAGCAGCTCCGCCGACTGCGGACTGTCCGCGTCCTCCAGCATCGCCTGACAGAAAATCGCAAGCTGCCGGCTGCCGTCGATCAGCTCGCCGGTCTCGTCCACCGCAATGCAGCGCCCGCAGCTCCCGTCAAAGGCAAAGCCGGCATCACAGTACTGTGCGCGGACCACCTCGGACAGCGAATCCGTGTGGCAGATGCCGCCGCGGTTGATGTTCATGCCGTCGGGTGTGCGGTGCAGCATCAGCACCTCGGCGTTGAGCTGCCGGAAAAACAGCTCCGCGGAAGGCGACGCCGCCCCGTGCGCGCAGTCCACCGCAATGCGGACGCGGCGCTCCGGATTGTCCTGCGGCACATTCAGGCGCTGTCCCGCCAGACGCAGCCAGCGTGCCGCCGCATCGGGCTCATGCGTGATCGTTCCGCAGTTCCGGTGCGATTTCGCCGGCAGTGCCGCAGACGCGGGCAGCAGCGACGCAATCGCGTTCAGACGGTCGCGTGTCATCGGCTGACCGCCCTTCGCAAAGAGCCGCACGGCGTTGATCTCATACGGCGCGTCGTCCGCGCTCAGTGCAATGCCGCAGTCGGCGTCCTCTGCCGTCATCAGCAGCGCCATTGCGCCCGGATGCAGCACGCCGAGACACTGCGCTGTGCCGCCGCCCGTACAGATTCCCGCACAGAGCGCGGCCTCCAGCGGCCCGGCACTGCGGCGCGGGTCGTGGCACAGATAAATCACCGGCGGATGATCGGTGTTCCGGCTGACCGACTGGGCAATCGCCCGACCGAGGTGCAGCAGCAGATCACAGCGCAGCTCGCTCATCGCTATGCCGCGCAGGCCGTCCGGCTTCAAGATACCGCTCATGGCGGAACCTCCTTTGTTTCAGTAAATGCGGTCGGGCCCGTCTGTTCCGTGTCTCACGCCGGATGACCGTCCGACACGGGCATCACATCCGACACATACCCGACAATCAGGCGCTTTGCGAGAAACTGCTCTGTCGGCTCGTCCAGCACGCGGTCACAGTTGTTGTACTGATTATACACGGCAACCGTTTCCGCGCCGCTTCTGCGGATGCAGACCGTGTGAACCGGTGACAGAAACCGCCGTCCCGTCCAGTAGACCATCAGGCAGATGCGCCCCGCTTCCAGCCCGGCCAGCAGCTTTGCACGCCGCCGCACCCGTTTCGCCGGCAGTCCGAAGCGTCTGAGACAGCGCCCCAGCGCGAGAAAATTCGTACCCCAGAAGCCGCCCAGCACCCGGAACCGCTCCATATACCTTGCGATGTCCGGAAAGGGCTGCGGCTTTCCCGCGAGCAGCAGCGCATTATAGACCGCGATGACCTCGCAGCCGCTGTAGCTGATCGTGGAAAGGCCGAATTTCATCCGCGAAATATCGCCCAGAGACTGCCCGTTGATCAGCCGCTCCGGAAGGGGCATCGCCTTGTTGTGTCTGTGATTTCTCGACGGCAGCAGGCTCATCCCAAGCACCTCCCCTTTCTGAACGGCCGCGGGATTTCTCAGAAATTACGGCGAATCCGCATCGAGCATATCCGTCAGGGAATACTGCTTTGCAGCGGCGCCGTCCTCCGCCGGATATCCGAGATGTTCATACGCCAGCCGCGTGACACAGCGTCCCCGCGGCGTCCGCGCCAGCATCCCGAGCTGCATCAGATACGGCTCACAGACATCTTCCAGCGTGACGGCCTCCTCGCCCAGCGCCGAGGCCAGTGTCTCCAGTCCGACCGGCCCGCCGCGGTAGCCGCGGATAATCATATCCAGCATTCTGCGGTCTAATTTGTCCAGCCCCAGCTCGTCGATCTCCAGCCGTTCCAGCGCATGGCGCGCCGTGGCCTCCGTGATGACGCCGCCGCCCATGACATCCGCGAAATCGCGCGCTCTGCGCAGCAGACGGTTCGCAATCCGCGGCGTGCCTCTGGAACGGGACGCCAGCTCAATCGCGCCGTCATAATCGCAGGGAATGTCCAGCAGCATCGCGCTCCGGCGGACAATGTCGCAGAGCTGTTCGGGACTGTAGAGCTCCAGCCGCTGCACGATGCCGAACCGGTCTCTCAGCGGCGGCGTGAGCTGTCCGGCGCGGGTGGTCGCACCGACCAGCGTAAAGGGGTTCAGATCGACCCGGATGCTGCGCGCCGCAGGGCCGTTTCCGACCATGATATCCAGCACGCCGTCCTCCATCGCCGGATAGAGAATCTCCTCGACGGCGCGGGACAGCCGGTGAATTTCATCGACAAACAGCACATCGCCCCTGCCGAGATTCGTCAGCAGCGCCGCCAGATCACCCGGCTTCTCGATCGCGGGGCCGGATGTCACACGGAGATTGACGCCCATCTCATGCGCAATGATGCCGGCAAGCGTCGTCTTGCCCAGACCCGGCGGGCCGTACAGCAGCACATGATCCAGCGGCTCGCCGCGGCGCCTTGCCGCCTCGATGTATACCGCGAGGTTTTCCTTGACCTTGTCCTGCCCGATATAGTCCTGAAAGGACTTCGGCCGGAGCGAGCGCTCCAGCTCCGAATCCTGCGGAATCAGCGACGGCGACGAAAGCCGCTCCGCCTGCTGTCCGCTGTCCTCGGTTTGGTGGGAACTTGTCTGTATCATTTGACTCTCACATTCCTTGTCCGCACTGCGGATTACTTCTCAAAATAGCGCTTCTTCCGGATATAGAACGGTTCGATGCCCTCGACGGCCTTCTGTCCGGCCGGCTCCTCCTTGCTGATGAACACAAGGCTGTCGCCGTGCTTCGCAAAGCTCTGCATATACTTCGACAGCGGGAAGAACAGCTTTCTCGTATTGCCCGCCATGTCAAAGACAAAGAGCGTCTGCGGCCGCTCACAGCCGCGCACCATTTCCACCGCGTAGCAGGCATCGACATTCGCCTGCCGCGCCAGATATCTGGTCAGCGGACGGATCAGGTGGTCAATGTCCTTCTGGATGCGCCGGTACTCGATCGTGTCCTCCTCCTTCATGGAAATCGCGGGGATGTTGAGGTTCCGCGCCACCATGAGGATGCTCCGGATCTCCTGCGAGGAGAATTCCTTGCCGTAGGAGTTCGGGTTGAGGACGGCGTTTGCCGACTGAATCAGATCAAACAGGCGCAGACAGTTGAGCCTGTAGCAGTTGACATACCGCTTTGCGAACTGCTGCAGGGCGCGGTAGCTCGTAAAGAACGGAATGAAAATATCTCCGTCCGGGTTCTGCGTCGTAATCAGCTCCATCTGTACGCCGCCGTTGATCTCATCCTGCTTCACGGGCTTCTTGCAGATGACATATACATCGCTCTGAATCAGCATCTGCAAAAAGAGTGAGCGCTTTTCCGGCTTTGTGATCGCTTCCTTCAAGAGTTCGTCGAGATTCATCGTGTGATCCTCCTTTTTGATCTGATGGTTCAGATTATTTTTTGATGCGCATGATTTTTTTCTATCTTGTGAGACTGTTCACACGGGGGTTCAGTGTGATTTGGCATATTCCAGCGCCTGTCCGATGGTCAGATGCTCCTCCAGCTTTTCCTTCAGCATTGCCTTCGGCGCTGTGCCGTAGACCAGTATTTTTCTGCCGGTCACGCCGTCGGTCATATCGCCCTGTGCCACGGCAACGGCCTCGACCACGCCGTCCTTGAGCTCCACCTCCATGGCCGTCAGATCGGTGATCTTCGGGAAATACTTCTGCACATTGAACTTGACGCGCTGCAGCAGCGTCTTGCGGTCGGTGACGGATGCGGGGTTTGTCAGGCCGGAAAAATCGCTGCCCTTGAAGCTGTACCGCCCGTCAAGTTGCATCACACTGACGGTATCCTCCGCATCCGCATCTGTCAGCGCCGTGTTGAAGGCCTTCATCACCTGCTTGGCCGAGCTGTTCGCCGAGACGATCTTCGATTTGCCGACATAGCCGCTCATCGCGGAGAGAATAGACAGATCGACCTGCCATTTTCCGCCCGTGCGCATGACATACATCGGATTTTTGACCGTCTTTGCGGCAGAAAATGTGTTTTCCACCTCGAACACCCATACGCGGTCCACCTCCGGCAGCATCTTCATGAGCAGCTCTGCCTGCTGCCGCTCCTCGCCCGAAAGCGCCTGCAGCTTCGACATTGCCTCGTCACGGTATTCGCGGTACTGCTCTGCGATGACCTTGTTTTCCGCGCAGCGTCCGACTGTATACGAGTCCATCTTCAGCTCCTTTGCGGCGGCCTTGACATCCGGTGCATTCGGAAGCCCCTCTGCCGCGCCGAGATTGGAGCTGCTGAGAATGGCGGCGGTATCGCCCGCCTTGCAGGCGTCCAGAAAGCGAATCAGTGCGTCATAGGCTTCTTTTCCCTCGCCCGATGCCGGCACGGACGCATACTCCGTCACGCCGGAGACGGCGGGCTCGGTGCTGCGCGCAGATGTTGTTCCTGCGGTGCCGGACTGCACCGTGCCTGCGGCTGTGCTGTCAGCAGTCGTTTTGCTGCTGTCCGCACCGTTTTCGCCGCTCTCTGTCAGGGTTCCGGTCTCCTCGCCGGAACCGGCGGTGCTTTCTTCGGCCGTCAGTGTGGTATCCGCGGGCGTTGTCCCCGCGCCGGAGCTTTCTTTCCCCGCGCAGGCCGTCAGCAGCGCGGTCACTGTCATCAGAGCGGCAAGCGCCGCCCGGATTCTGAATTGTCTCATACGGTTGTTTTTCCTCCTGCTATCTGATATTTCTGACGCGGCATTTCATCTGCCGCAGTTCGTTTGCCGGATCCGTTCAGCCGGCGGCGTATTTCAGCGCCTGCTCCCGCGTCATGCGCTGAAGCTGCGTGTCCAGCGTCATCGCCTTCGGATATGTCCCGTAAACCGGAATCATCTCAAAGCTGACGGGGTCCTCGGTGCCGAATGTCTCCAGCAGAACGGCCGTAATCTTTCCGTTCTGCACGGAGATCATCATGCCCTCGGTATGTTCAAACGCGCCGCGGTTTGCGGCAAAGACCGATGCCTTCAGCGCATTCAGCACATCCTCGCGGCTGCTGATGCTTTTGGGCTGCACGGCATCGACCAGATCGTTATAGCCAAAGCCGAAGCTGCCGCTCAGCTTCTGCGCCTCGGCGGATTTAGCGGCCAGACGGTTCATCGTGCTGCTGAGCGTCTTCATGATCGCCGCCGCGCCGGCATCGGCATCCTTCGTCTTGTTCTTGATGCGGTTGTGCAGTTCGAGCCCGTTGATCGGGCTGTAGCCGTCACTCAGATCGACCAGGTATTTGCCGTCCTTTTTGGAAACCATGAAATAATCCTCGTCCGGGTCCGACTTGCTGCCGGAGCTGAGATGAAAGACGAAGATCTGATCCGGCACAGGCACCTCCTTCAGGAACGCCTGCTCCGCAAACGCCATTTCCGGGCGGTCGGCAACCAGCTCGCGCATCATTTCGGCATCGTCCTGCCGGAACGCTCTCAGGCGGGCGCACTCCGCACAGCGCACGACGCGGCTGTCCTGATGTACGGTCTGTTTGATTTCGCCGACAAGCTTCGAGCGGTGCGATGCGACATTGCTGCTGCTCTCCTGATAAAATTCCGTAATCAGCCGCGCTATGCCGTCGAGGTTCGAGAGCTTCTGCATCCTGCCGACATTGTTCTTCTGCACGGCATCGAGAAAGCTGAGCAGTGTCTGCTTCGCCTCGTTCAGATCCTGCGGCAGCTTCTGTTTTGCTGCGGTCGTGACCGTTTCCTTTGCCGTCGTCTGACTGCCGGTGCTGCCGGCGGCCGTGCCGGTTCCGCTGCCCGATGTCCCGGTCTGCTCCGTTTTTGCGGCGGATGCGGTTGTCTCTGCGGATTCTGTCCGCGATGCGGTTGTGTCCTGTGCGGAGAGAGAAATCTGTGCGGTACCTGTCTCCTGCACAGACGCCCCGTTTCCGCATCCCATCAGCGTCAACGCTGCAATCAGCGCAAGCGTCAGGGTGTGTTTTCTGATCTTCATGTTCCGGATGCTCCCCGATTCGGATGTATGACTGTACTGTCAGAGATTTTTGCCGAATTCCAGCAGCGCCTGCCGGATCAGCTCCGAGGACGGCAGTGCGGGATCCAGCCCCTCCAGCACCCGCGCAACCTCCGCGCCGGAATAGCCGAGCACCTGCAGCGCGGACATCGCCTCGTCCATGCTGCCGCCCGCCGCCATGACCGGAATCTGCGCGATACCGGAAGATGCTGCCGTTTTGGCGACCTTGTCCTTCAGCTCCAGCACAATGCGCTGGGCGGTCTTGGCGCCGATGCCCTTTGTCGCGGTGAATGCCTTGTAATCGCCCGCCGCCACGGCCAGCGCAAAGCGGTCGGGCGTAAAATCGGACAGAATGGAAAGCGCCGCCTTCGGGCCGACACCGCTGACGCCGGTCAGCTGGTCAAAGCAGAGCCGTTCGCCGCGGTCATAAAAGCCGTACAGCGCAATTTCGTCCTCGCGGACGGTCAGGCGCGTATAGAGCATCGCCTCCGTACCCGCTGTCCCGACGGCAGCCGCCGTTTGCAGGCTGACGCGGCAGGCATAGCCGACGCCGCCGCAGGAAATCACAACAAGTCCCGGCTCCTTGTGCAGCACGGTCCCTTGCAAGCTGTCAATCATATGCAGCCTCCTTATTTTTAGAAACGCCAGAACGGCCCGTTGACAATGAATCCCCAGAGCAGCACCGTCGCCGCCGTAAGGGCTTCCGACACCAGCCAGTATGCGGTGCGGTGCGCTTTCTCCGCACACGGTCTGACCAGTCCGGTCACGGTGACGACCGCCTGTAACAAGACAAAGCTGAGCGCCATTTCAAATTTCAAAGATACAAGATATGACGCGGCGCCGCACGCAGCGGCTCTGCCGCAGAACCACAGATTCACGGCAAACGCGGCAGCGGCTGCAATCGCAAGTTTGATCCAAAGGCGTTTCATACATATTCTCCCAAAATGCAGTCAGCGTCCGCCCGGCGGTGCGCTGTTCGCGTGGCAGATCGCCAGTGCGAGCGCGTCTGCGGCATCATCCGGCCGCGGGACATCCGTCAGATGCAGGATCCGGCGGGTCATCTCCATGACCTGCCGCTTCTCCGCCCGCCCGTATCCGACAACGGCAGACTTGACCTGCAGCGGCGTATACTCAAAGACCGGTACCCCGCGCTGCGCCGCCGCCAGCAGAATCACGCCGCGCGCCTCGGCAACCAGAATGCCGGTGGTCTTGTTCGTGTTGAAGTACAGCTTTTCGACAGACATTTCCTGCGGCCTGTACTTGTCCAGCAGGAAGCACATATCCTCGTAGATACGGGCAAGTCTGCCGTTGAAATCCGTATGCGCCTCCGTCAGGAGCACCCCGAATTCCACGGGCTGATATGTCAGCCGCCGGTAATCCAGAATCCCGAAACCGACCGTCGCATAGCCCGGATCAATGCCGAGAATCCGCATCCGCATCCCTCCCGTACATATTCCTTTCTATTATACCATGAAACACACCTAAATTGCAAGAGGAAACGACGATTTTTCCGCCGCCGGCACGCATCCGTTCCGGAAAAAACAGTGCGGCACAGAATCCCGCGCCGGACAATGGCCGCCGGCATCGGAGCTGCACCGCAAGGATTGATATCAGTCATGCTGAAAACCGCAATTTCAGACAAATTCTCATGCGCATGACCGCAATCCGGTCAGCGCAGCATATTGTCGATGCACCGGCGCGCCAGACGCATCGTTTCGGGGTCGAGCGTGATCTCCTCGCCGCCGTCGCCCTTGACGCAGTGGTAGACATCGCCGAGCGTCGTCAGCTTCATGTTGTGGCAGACAAGGTCCTTTGACAGCGCATAGAACCGCTTTTCCGGACAGTCGAGCTGCAGATGCTGGACGATGCTTGACTCTGTGCCGATGATGAATTCGGACGCGTCACTCTGCTTTGCATACGCCATGATTTCGGTCGTGCTGCCGATGAAATCCGCCAGCGCCGTGACACCGGGCTGACATTCCGGATGCACGAGCAGCAGCGCCCCCGGATGCGCGGCCTTTGCAGCCTCCGCCTCCTTCGGCGTGATGCGGGCGTGTGTGGGACATCCGCCGCGCAGCAGCTCAATCTGCTTTTCCGGCACCTGCGCCTTGACCCATGCGCCCAGATTGCAGTCCGGGATGAACAGAATCCTGTCGGCGTCCAGCTCCCGCACGGCCCTGACCGCCGAGGACGAGGTCACGCAGACATCGCAGACGGTTTTCAGCTCCGCCGTCGTGTTGATGTACGCGACAACCTTGTAGCCGGGCAGCTTTTTGCGCATTTCGAGTATCATCTCGCGGTCCATCTGCTCCGCCATCGGGCAGCCCGCATCCGGATGCGAGAGCAGCACGCGCTTTTCCGGCGAGAGAATCTTCGCAGTCTCCGCCATGAACCGCACGCCGCACATCAGGACGGTGCCGGCCTTCGCCTTCGCCGCCTCCTTGCACAGTCCGAAGGAATCGCCGATGAAATCCGCGACCTCCCAGATGTCGTGCGACTGGTAGGCGTGTGCCAGAATCAGGATGTCCCGTTCCTTTTTGAGCCGCAGGATCTCCTGCTGCATTTCATAGGTTGTCATATGCAAAACCACCTTTTTCCGTGAAATCGGGGGGAACGGACCGCTCACCCTGCCGAACCGGCAGGGTCGCCGACCGATGTGACCGCCTGATAGCCCGCCGACGCGATCCGGCGCTCCAGACAGCCGCGGCACTCCGCCGCTTCCTCCCCCGTGCAGATCTTGTTCTCGTACAGCGCGTAGAGCTTCCGTACGCGCACCGGCGACAGATTCGGCATCACCACATTCGCACCGGCTCTGAGCGCCAGTTCTCTGCCGTTGGGCGCGATTGTCCCGAATGCAGTCGTCGCGGGAATCAATGCCTTCGGAAAGAGCAGCCGCAGCATGGACAGAATCCGCAGACCGCGTTTGAGACTGCCCGACGGCTGCCCCGCAAAGGGCGTGTCCGGATGCGTCAGATACGGCCCGACGCCGATCATATCCGGGCTGAGCTGCTGCAAAAACCGGAAGTCGCTGAGCAGACATTCCGGCGTCTGATACGGCGAGCCGATCATAAAGCCGCTCCCGACCTGATAGCCGATTGCCTTTAAGTCAAACAGACAGCGCCTGCGGTTTTCAAGCGACATCGAATCCGGATGCAGTCTGCGGTAATGTGCTTCGTCCGCGGTTTCATGGCGCAGCAGATAGCGCTTCGCTCCCGCGTCAAAATACGCCTGATAGCTCTCCTTCGGCTTCTCCCCGACCGAGAGCGTCACGGCACAGTCCGGATAATTCCGGTGCAGCGCCGCCACAATCTCACACAGGCGCTCATCCGTAAAATACGGGTCCTCGCCGCCCTGTAAGACAAATGTACGGTAGCCGAGCGCATAGCCCTCCGCCGCACATTCCAGAATCTCGTCTGCCGTCAGGCGGTAGCGCTGCGCACGGGTGTTCCCGTGCCGGATGCCGCAGTAATAGCAGTCGTTTTTGCAGTAATTCGTAAACTCGATCAGCCCGCGCAGAAACACCGCGTCGCCGTACCATTTCCGCCTGACGGCGTCCGCCGCCGCATAGAGCGCGGTATCGTCCTCCGGCTCCTCCGTGAGCATTTGCAGCAGCAGTTCGTCATCCGCGTCCTGCGGGAGCCTTAGAAATGCCGAAACAGAATCTGACATCGCGGCTCACTTCCCTTCGTCCCTGAGCCACTGCTTCCAGACCGCCGACGCCTCGCCGACCGTGGCGCGCTGTCCGTCCCGGACAACCGGTGTCCGGATCAGTGACGGGTCCTCAAGGAGCTTTTCCGCCTGCGCGTCCGGCAGCAGATACGAGACAAGCGCCGCGTCCGGATGCTTCTCATCCAGCAGCGCGCCGATGCCGCCGACCGCCCGCATGACCGATTCCAGCTCGCGGCGGCTCATGCCCTTCGACGGCAGATCAATCAACTGGAAGCGGACGCCGCGCTCTTTGAAAAAGCGCTGCGCCTTCTTCGTTTCAAAGCATTTGGATTTTCCGAAAATCTGGATATTCAGCGTCAACGCCCCCTCAGTTCAGTGCCTTTCCGATCTTTGTATCGGGATAAGACCGCGCATACAGCGTCAGAATGTCCCGCACCATATACTTCGCGTTCTTGCCGCCCTCGATCATCGCGCAGAAAGCGATTTCGGGATCATCCGCCGGCGCGAAGCCGATGACAAAGGAGTCCGTGCCGCGCGGCGACTGCGGCGTACCGGTCTTGATCGCCGCCTGAATGCCGATGTGATTGAGGTCATACTGCGCGGGCATCTGCGTTTTTGCCGCGCCGATCATGCCCTGTCTGACCGTATCGAATACGCCGTCATAGCTCTGCTCGATCGTCTCCGAAATGACCGGCTCCCGCACGGAGAGGCGCTCGTTCATCGCGTGGTCCCAGTATGCCTCGACAAGATGCGGCTGATACCGCACGCCCTGATTGGCGACGGTCGATGCCACGACTGCCATTTGCAGCGGCGTGACCTGCACCTCGGACTGTCCGATGGCCGCCTGCAGCAGATTGCCGATGTACCACGGAATGCCGAGCTTTTCGTATGTCTCCGGGCAGGCGAGATAGCCGCCGCTGTCGCCGGATTCCAGTCCCAGCGGCGCGCCGAGCCCGAACTTTGTCTCATATTCGAGCAGACGGTCCAGTCCCAGACGCTGCGCCAGCTCATAGAAATAGATGTTGCACGAGACGGTCAGCGCCTGCGCCACCGAGATGCTGTGATGCTCGCCGGTGCAGTGGACGGTCTGGTCGATGAACTTGTACGAACGCCCGCAGTAAAAGCTGGTGTTCTTCGTGACGACGCCGGTATTGAGTCCCGCCGTCGCGGTAATCGTCTTGAAGGTGGAGCCGGGACGGTACAGACCGTCGGTGGCGCGGTTGACCAGCGGAGAATCCGCCCGCTCCGAGACGGCGTTGTAGTCCTCCAGCAGCTCGGAGAGGTCATAGGTCGGCAGCGTCGCCATGCCGCGGACGGCGTTGTCCTTCGTGTCCAGCACGACAATCGCGCCGCAGTTCGCGCTGCGGCATTCGCGGTCGGTGGCGCGCAGATGTGCGGTGTAATCCGACAGCAGCGCCTGAATGCCCGTCTGGAATTCGCTGTTGACCGTGAGCTGGACGGTCTTGCCGCCGACGGGGTCCGCCGCGACGCGCACCGAACTGACATCGCCGTCCGTGACGGTGATTTCGCGTCTGCCGTTCGTGCCGCGCAGCTCGGATTCCAGCGCCAGCTCCAGACCGCTCTTTCCGACCAGATCGGAGAGCGCGTAGTCCGGATGTCCGTTTTCCTTCAGCCGGTCAAATTCCTCGCGGGAATAGATCGGCCCCATATAGCCGATCTCGTGCGGCAGCACCTTGCCGTTGACGACATCGCGGATCGCCTCCTCGACGATATTGACGCCGCGGAGCTTCACGCGCAGCTCCTTGATGCGGGCAACAGTCTCGATGCTGACATCCCGCGAGAGGTAAAAGACATTCGACATGGAGAAATTCCGGAGCAGCATCTCGTAGCGGATGCCGGCGATGATCCGCTGCTCCTCCTGCGTGTAGTCCTCGGAAATCGCGTAGTCGGATTTCAGCTTATCCACGCAGTTTTCGGCGGTCGCATAGCTGTTGAGATGCAGAATCTCCCGCATGGACGCGACATCGTTCTCGCGCCCCGCCTCAAAGGTATAGGGCAGCGTGCGGGAAAGCGGCATCGTGTCGCTGACGGCATAGCCCGCTTCCTCCAGCAGGCGCGCCGTCTCCAGCAGCACCGCGTTGCCCTCGGCGGGATCGGACGGGAAATACGCCTTCTCGACGATGACATGGTAGCCGATCGTGTTGGAGATGATCGCCTTGCCGGTCGTATCGACGATGTCACCGCGTGTGGCCGGAATGACCTGTCCGTACACCGCCTGATTGGCAGGCCGCACGACCGTATTTTCCTCCGCACCGGCAATTTGCAGCAGCATCAGCCGCCAGACGGCAAGCGAAGCCGCTGCAAGCACCAGCACGATCAAAAAGCTGTTTCGGATCAGCTCGGAGAGCTGCCGGAAAAATTCTTTCATAGGCTGTTCTCTGCTTTCTGCGACGGCAGCGTCCGGTCATGCCGGACGGCACACGGTCACACGCCGCCGAACTGATCGGAGAGGGTGATTTCCGTGTAATCTGCGGTAAAATGCTCTGCGGTATCAAGCCGGACAGGCTTCTCTTCGCCCGTCTGCATATTCTTGAGCTTTCCGGCGCCCTCGGACAGCTCATTGGAGCCGAGCACGACCAGATAGCGTGTGCCGAGCTTGTTGGCGTATTTCATCTGCGCCTTGAAGCTGCGTCCCGCCAGATCGAACTCCGCCCGGACGCCCAGCGTGCGCAGCGCATTGGCATAGCGCAGGGCGGCGGGGCGTGCCGCATCGTCCATCGGGGCAAGATAGACATCGCAGACGGACGGCTCCATGAAGGCACAGCCCTGCTGCTCCATCGTCAGAATCAGGCGCTCAAGTCCCATGCCGAAGCCAAGCGCCGGCACGGACTGTCCGCCGAGCTGCTCAATCAGGCCGTCATACCGGCCGCCCGCACAGACGGTTCCCTGTGCGCCGATCTCGGTCGTGATGAACTCAAAGACGGTCTTGGTGTAGTAATCGAGGCCGCGGACAATCTTCGGGTTGATGACATATTCGACGCCCATGTCCGTCAGTGCGGTCTTGACGCCCCCAAAATGCGCTTTGCAGTCCTCGCAGAGATAGTCGAGAATGACCGGCGCGTCCTTTGCGATTTCACGGTCTTCGGGGCTCTTGCAGTCCAGCAGGCGCATCGGATTGCGGACAAGGC
This sequence comes from Oscillospiraceae bacterium, assembly GCA_017414145.1. Next base: position 23,620 of record JAFPQL010000132.1, read on the forward strand.
GCTCCTGACAGGTTTCGCAGAGCTGCTCCCTGTGCGGCGTGAAATACGCCCGCAGCGCTTCCTGATACTTTGCGCGGCACTTCGGGCAGCCGATGCTGTTGAGATTCAGAACGATGTTTTTCAGACCGAGTCTGTCCAGCACGGTCTTGCCCAGCAGAATGACCTCCGCATCCGCGTACGGCGAAGCGGCGCCTGCCATCTCCACGCCGAACTGGTGGAACTCACGCAACCTGCCCGCCTGGGGTTTTTCGTGGCGGAAACAGGATATCACGTAGAACAGCTTCTGCGGCAGACCCTCATTGAGCAGACCGTTTTCTATGACCGCACGTATAGTTCCCGCGGTACCCTCCGGACGGAGGGTATAGCCGCTCTCCCCGGGTCTGTCCCCCGTTCCCGTTGCGGATACCGAGTACATTTCCTTCTGCACCACATCGGTGGTATCCCCCACCGACCGCACGAAAAGCCCTGTATCCTCAAATGTGGGGACGCGGATCTCCTTAAACCCGTAAGCCTCCGCCTGCGTTTTGACGATAGCCTCCACGGTGTTCCACTTGTACATCTGCGAGGGTACAACGTCCCTCGTGCCGTTCGGTTTGCGAATATTCAGCTGTGCCATTTCAACTTTCCTTTCCTTTTCTTGAAATATTTTATTGTATTGTTTGCTTTTGAATTCTGCGCGGGGAAAATGCGCCCTGTTACTGTAAAA
>JAFPQL010000133.1 GCA_017414145.1 Oscillospiraceae bacterium
GACCGCCTTCTGCAGTTCCTCGCGGCTCGCCTCCTGATCGACAAAGATGCACTCGATGCCGAAGCGCTTTAAGGTCACGGCAAAGAGATTGACCGTGCCGCCGTAGATCGTACCGGTCGAGATAAAGCTGTCGCCCGCCTTACATACATTGAGGATGGCAAGCAGGCTGGCTGCCTGTCCGCTGGTCGTACACATGGCGGCGACACCGCCCTCCAGCGCAGCAATCTTCTTTTCCACGGCATCGACAGTCGGATTTGCAAATCTGGAGTACATCGGTTCGGTCGGCATATCGAACAGCGCCGCGATATGTGCGGTTGAGTCAAAGGTATAGGTCGTGCTCTGAACAATCGGCACCACTCTGGGGTCACCGTTCTTCGGGGTATAGCCTGCGTGCAGGCACTGTGTTTCGATTTTCATTGCAATTCCTCCTTACAACAGAAGCTCCTGCGGCATTCCCCGCGGGACTGTTTTTATTGATAACCAAATGAACTCCTGCATTTATCTTCTTGTCTAAATGCCAATCTGCCGCGTCAGAAATCCTTGCCTTGCAGATTGACATTTATTCTGCACATCTAATACTCAAGAGTTCATTGGAACATCAATATTATAAGAGATTTTTGATCTTATGTCAAGAGCGAACGGAGGTTGATTTCTGATTGAATCCACAGTTTCAGTGAGAAAAACGCGCTTTCTCTTTGTATATTTTGTAGAAGATGCACAAAGTTCTTGTTTTTTTGAAGAAAATGTGCTACAATTAAGACGGACGGAGTCCGGCGGTGTTCGGGAGCCGGTACTCCCCGTCCGAAACAGAAAACAGCCGGCAAAAAAACCGGCGGAACCGAATCAAATCAAACAGGCGAAGGAGAGAGATTACCGTGAAAACAAAGAAAAGAAAGCTTGCAGCGTATCTGACGGCGGCCGTGCTGACAGCAGGTGCCGCAGGCGCACTGCCCGCCGCGCCCGTCTCGGCGGAAATCAAAACAGCGCTCTTTGCGGGTGAGGCGGAAAGCTGCACCGTCACAGAGGGCGGCGTCGTGACGACAAAGGTCTACAACGACGAGTATCCGGGCTATTCCGGCGAGGGCTTTGTCTGGGCGGGCAATTCCGGCGGCGTGTCCTTTGAGGTTGAGCTCAGCGAGGGCGGTATGTGCGAGCTGAATTCGCGCTGCCGGATGTATCTGGGCAGCACGGGCGACACCCGCGGACAGACCGTCTTTGCGGACGGCAAGCAGGTGCTGAACGCCCCTGTCCCGAATATGGGCGACTGGTATGACTTCTGCTTCGGCTCATTCTATCTGCCGGCGGGCAGGCATACCATTCAGATCGGCGGCTCCGGCAGCTATTATTTCGTGCTGTACGATACCGTCTCCTTCGGCTACGCGAAGATGCCCGATCTGAACATCGACCCGACACCGTCCGACAAAAAGGCCACGCCGGAGACCAAGGCGCTGATGCGCTATCTGACCTCCGTCTACGGCAAACAGGTGCTGTCCGGTCAGCAGGAGATCTACGGCAGCGGCCACGACGGAAATTACGAATACGAATTTGACTACATCAAGGACACGACCGGCAAGCTCCCGGCGGTCCGCGGCTTTGACCTGATGAACTACAACCCGCTCTACGGCTGGGATGACAATTCCACCGAGCGCATCATCGAATGGGTCAAAGAAAAGAACGGCATCGCCACCACCTGCTGCCACTGGAATGTCCCGATCGACTTCGACAGCTATACCCTGGGCGACGCGCTGGACTGGCAGAAATGCACCTACAAAAACTATCAGACCTCCAACAGCACCTTCAACACCGCGAATGTGCTGAAAAAGGACACCAAGGAGCGCGCACTGTTCGACGAGATCGTCAGGCTGGCGGCAGAGCAGTTCGGCAGAATGCAGGACGCAGGCGTTCCGGTCATCTTCCGTCCGCTGCACGAGGCACAGGGCAATTACGGACGCTATGAGGGCGGCACGGCATGGTTCTGGTGGGGCGACCGCGGTCCGGAGGTCTACAAGGAGCTCTGGAAGCTGCTCTACACCGAGCTGACCGAAACCTACGGCATCCACAATCTGCTCTGGGAAATCAACCTCTACGAGCTGGACAATTCAATCGAGTGGTATCCCGGCGACGAATATGTCGATATCATCGCGTATGACAAGTATGAGGGCTCGCCGACACGCTGGGGCAAAGCGCCCGCGACCTCGGTCTTCCTCACGCTGGTCGGGGACTCCGATGACAGCAAAATGGTCTCGATTGCCGAGTGCGACAGCATCCCCGGCATCGAAAACATGAAAAACGAGGGCGCATGGTGGCTGTATGTCTGCCCGTGGTATGACACCTATCTGACTGACGAGCAGTACAATTCCAAGGCGTCGCTCAAGGAATTCTACACAAGCGACTATGTGACCACACTCGACGAGCTGCCCGCCGATCTCTACGGCAGCGGTCAGCCCGATCAGACGACGGCATCCGTCTCCGACAGCACCACAACGCTGAGCAGTCCGGCACCGGCGCTGCTGCCCGGCGATGTCGATACAAACGGTGCCGTGCAGATCGCGGACGCCGTGCTGCTGGCGCGCTATCTGGCAGAGGATCAGGTGACCGTCACCGCAGAGGGCAAGGTCAACGCGGAGCTGGACGGCAACGAGGAGCTGACAACAGACGATCTCGGCCGTCTGCTGATGATGCTGGCAGGGCTTGCGTAAACCGCCTGTCCCGCCGCACCGGCACCGGACAAATTATGCAGGGGGAACATCATGCTGAAGAAAATTCTTTCCAAGTTTCAGTACAACGCACCGGTCATTCTGACCTACACGCTGATCTGCGCAGCCGCGCTGCTGATCAATGAGCTCACCAACAATCTGGCGAACAGATATGTGTTTTCCGTCTACCGCACCAGCTTTCTGAGCCCGATGCAGTATCTGCGGATGATCACACATATCATCGGCCATTCGGACTATGCGCATTTTCTCAGCAACTTCACGATTATCCTGCTGGTCGGCCCGATGCTGGAGGAGAAATACGGCTCAAAGCCCATGCTGAAGATGATTTTGTTCACCGGCTTTGTGACGGGTCTGATTCAGATCATCTTCTTCCCGCGGGTGCATCTGCTCGGTGCGAGCGGCATCGCGTTCATGCTGATTCTGCTCAGCTCCTTCGCAAACTTCCGCAAGGGCAAAATTCCGCTGACGCTGATTCTGGTCGCGTTGATTTTCCTCAGCGGCGAAATCATCGCCGGCCTGTCGCCCGAACAGGACGGCATCTCGCATCTGGCGCATATCATCGGCGGACTCTGCGGCACGGCGTTTGGCTGGGCAGTGACCAAGCCGAAGGCGGAGGGCGGCTCCGAGCCGCCGGCAGCCCCGTCAGCACCGAAGCTGCCGTTCTGAATCCCGTATCAAATACCGCACCGCATCTCAGCGCACCGGAGCCGATTCTGGAAGCGCCGGGATGCGGTGCTTTTTTCCGGCAGTTACCGCCCGCGCAGTCCATCCCGTCCGAACTTTGACAAAAGCTTGACAAACAGACGGAAATGTGATAAAATAGAGTTGTATGAAACACAACTGTCCGCCACACGCGGAATTTTGCGTTGACTGTACGCACAGGAAGGAAGGCTCCTCAATTATGGAACACAAACGCTTGTCTGACTGCTCTCCCGCCGAACGCGCCGGAATGCTCGCGGCCGCCAAAGCCGCCTATGACGCATTTCAGGCGAAGAAACTCAGCCTCAATATGGCACGCGGAAAGCCCGGCCCCGAACAGCTCGATCTGACGATGCCGCTGCTCAATGCGCTTCCCGCCGATGCAGACCCGATCTCCGAAAGCGGCGACGATACCCGCAACTACGGGCTGCTCTCCGGCATCACCGAGGCGAAGAAGCTCTTTGCAGATCTGCTCGGCGCAGACGCCGGAGAAGTGTTCGTCGGCGGAAACTCCAGTCTGGAGCTGATGTTCGCCTGCCTGCAGATCGCGTATGTCAAGGGCATTGCGGGATGTACCCCGTGGAGCCGTCTGGACAAGGTCAAATTCCTCTGTCCCGTCCCCGGCTATGACCGCCACTTTGCGCTGACGGAATATTTCGGCGTCGAGATGATTCCGGTCAGAACCGATGAAAACGGCCCCGATATGGCAGCGGTGAAGCAGTATGTCGAAAATGACCCCGCCGTCAAGGGCATCTGGTGTGTGCCGGTCTATACGAATCCGTCCGGCATCGTCTACAGCGATGACACCGTCCGCGCCTTTGCGGCACTCAGGCCCGCCGCGGCTGACTTCCGCATCTTCTGGGATAACGCCTACTGCATTCACCACCTGGTCGCAGAGCCGAGAAAGCCGCTGACCATCAACGCCGCCTGCGCGGAAACGGGCAATTCCCGCATCTTCTATCAGTTCGCCTCGACCTCGAAGATCACCTTCCCCGGTGCCGGCGTCGCCGTGCTGAATACCGCAAGGGAAAACCTCGACGAGCTGGAAAAGCACCTCGGCATCCAGACAATCGGCTTTGACAAGCTCAATATGCTGCGTCATGTGCGCTTCTTCGGCAATGCGGATGCCGTCCGCGCCCACATGGAGAAGCACCGCGCTGTGCTGGCGCCGAAATTCAAGGTCGTGCTGGATACGCTGGAGCAGGAGATCGCACCGCTCGGCATCGCCTCGTGGACAAAGCCGGAGGGCGGCTACTTCATCTCGTTCAATGCTCCAAAGGGCACGGCAAAGCGCATCGTGCAGCTCTGCAAAGAGGGCGGCGTGACGCTGACCGGCGCCGGCGCGACATGGCCCTACAAGAACGACCCCGACGACAGCAACATCCGCATTGCCCCGACCTATCCGTCAACGGCCGAGCTCAGACAGGCAATGGAGCTCTTCTGCATCGCCGTCAGGGTAGCGGCACTGGAACAGCAGGCCTGACAGAATCAGGTTTCCGTGATGCCGCTTTCAAAAGGGATCGCTCCGCGATGATTGAGATTGGGCTCTGCCCAAACCCGCCAAAGGGACAGTGTCCCTTTGGAATCCCGCTTTTTATAAAATGACAGAAGATATGTTTTTTATACCATACCTGAAAGATGGGATTCTGAAGGACTGGCAGCCCTTCAGCGGAAGTCTGAGGGCAGCGCCCTCAATATAAATCCGTCGGAGACACATTATCTACAGACTGACCGGCGCCGCCATATCATCAATGGCAGCGCCGGTTTCTCTGAAAAGAGGTATCCGCTTCGCGGATGTTATGATAGAATGGGGCTCTGCGCAAAAAAGCCCGACCGAAAACTGTAATTTTGACACGCGCCGCGGAACTGCTCCTAACTCCGCATTCCGCATTTTGCGAAAAACTCCCTGATCGGCCACGCCCTGCAGGCGCCCCCTTGACTGAAAGCGAAAACTGTGCTATAATAAAACCTGAAAAAACCGGCATCCGCCGGAATGAGAATTCACCGAAAAAAGCGGCTTCCCGCGAAGGAGTACACTATGCTCGATATCAAATTTCTGATCGCCAACAAGGACGCGGTCAAGGAAAACATCAAAAAGAAATTTCAGGACGACAAGCTCCCGCTCGTCGATGAGGCGGCGGCGCTCTATCAGCAGATCCTCGACGCCAAACACAGCTCGGAGGCCATCCGTGCAGAGCGCAACAAGCTCTCGGCTCAGGTTCCCGTGCTGATGAAGGCCGGCAAAAAGGACGAGGCGGACGCCATCCGCGAAAAGGTCAAGGCAGATGCCGCGACCATGAAGGAGCAGGAGACGCTGATGGACGAGCTCTCCGCAAAGCTCGACGACATCATGAAGCGCATCCCGCAGATGATCGACCCGTCTGTGCCGATCGGCAGGGACGATTCGGAAAATGTCGAGGTAGAACGCTTCGGCGAGCCTGTCGTGCCGGACTACGAGATTCCGTATCACGCGGAAATCATGCAGAGCCTCTGCGGTCTGGACAAGGATTCCGCCGCGAGAGTCGCCGGCACCGGCTTCTACTACCTCATGGGCGATATCGCCCGTCTGCATGAGGCCGTCCTTGCGTATGCGAGAGACTTCATGATCGACCACGGCTTCACCTACATGATTCCGCCCTTCATGATGCACAAGAGCATCGTCGAAGGCGTCATGAGCTTTGAGGAAATGGAAGCGATGATGTATAAGATCGAGGGCGAGGATCTCTATCTGATCGGCACCTCGGAGCATACGATGATCGGCCGGTTCGTCGGGCAGATCGTGGACGAGAGCCAGCTCCCGCTGACCCTGACCTCGTATTCGCCCTGCTTCCGCAAGGAAATCGGCTCGCACGGTCTGGAGGAGCGCGGCGTCTACCGCATTCACCAGTTTGAAAAGCAGGAAATGATCGTGCTCTGCAAGCCGGAGGAGTCGATGGACTGGTACAACAGGATGTGGAAGCTCTCGGTCGAGCTGTTCCGCAGCATGGGCATTCCCGTGCGGCAGCTGGAATGCTGTTCGGGCGACCTCGCAAACCTCAAGGTCAAGTCCTGCGACATCGAGGCATGGAGCCCGCGCCAGAAGAAGTATTTTGAGGTCTGCTCCTGCTCGAATCTCGGCGATGCACAGGCACGCCGTCTGAAGATCCGCACAAAGGGCGAGAACGGCACCTACCTCGTTCACACGCTGAACAACACGGTCGTCGCGCCGCCGAGAATGCTGATCGCGCTGCTGGAGAACCACTATCAGGCAGACGGCTCGGTCACCGTGCCGGAGGTGCTGCGTCCGTACATGGGCGGCAAGGAGAGACTGATTCCCGGCATCAAATAATGTATGAGACAAGCGCCGCGTCACGGTTTCAGACTGTGACGCGGCGTTCAATCTCTCGAAAACAACTGATCTGCAAACTGAGGGGCGCCCCGCTGCGGGACGCCCCTTTTTCTCCCATTACAGACTGTTTCTCAGCAGCGGTCAGCCTCTGTGAAACAGCCCTTTTTTCTGATACGGTTCGCAGCGGACTGCCAGCACCCGGTAGCCGGAGCCGTCCAGCGCCGCATTCAGCGCCTCTGCCGTGATTTCCTGCTCGGCGAGGATGACCGTCTCATTCTGCTTGTGCGAGGATGTGACCTTTTTGACAGCGAAATGACTGCGCACCGCGTCATTGATATGCGCCTCGCACATCGCACACGCCATTCCGTCGATAGATGCAGTAATTTTCAGCATAGATATGCTCCTTTCGCGTCAGTTCTTTGCAGATTCCAGTGCTGCGCGCACCGCGCCCATAATGCCCTCGGAGCTGAAGGTCGCGCCGGAGCAGGCATCGACGGACGGAGACTGCTTTTTCAGAATCGCCGGAATGACGACGCCCTTCGCATCGAAGAAGAAGGAATCGTCGCTCTCCTCCGTCGAAGCGGAAATGTCCGTGATGACATCATCCCTGACAGTCACGCGCACAGAAATATTGCCGTCGTAGCCGTAGGCGGTGCCGGTGAAGGTGCCGTCCTTGTAAATGTGCGCTTTTGCGGCTGTCGCAGTCGTCGCCGCGGTCGATGCGGTCTGCGCCGCCGTGCTCTGCCGCTGTGACGATGAAGCGGAGGTTCCCTCTGTCTGCGCCGCATCAGAGGACTTTGCCGACGCCGAGGTCTGTGCGGCAGAAGCCGCTGTCTCATCTGCCGAAGCGGATGTCACAGAACCGGTTTGGCCGTTCCATGCGGACTCGCCGGATGCGGCCGTCCCCGTTGTCTCCGCAGTCTGCGCAGAAGCGGAAGTCTCCGTGCCGGATTCCGCCGTCGTTTCCGTTCCGGAATCCGACTGCACGGCGGCCTCTGCCGTCGGGACAGCGCGGTCTGCCGGAGTCCGCTCAGGACGGATTGCCAGCATTCCGGCGCCGAACAGCAGCACGAATGCCGCTCCGGCCGCCCAGCCTGTCGCCGCAGAGCCGGCGTTTTTCCGGCGTGCAAGATACGCTTTCCGCAGACGGCAGACGCCGTAACCGAGAAAGACCGCGAGGTACACGGCGAGCGTCAGTCTCGCACCGCTGCGTCCCGCACGCACCTGCCGGAAGCTGACTGCCAGCACATGAACCGGAATCAGCAGATAGAACAGGTAAGCAAAGCGCTGGATCGACTTCCACTGCTTCGCCTTCATCTTCCGGCGGATTTTCCGGACGGAGATGACCGTCAGCGGGAGCATGATGACCAGCAGCAGAATACTGACCGTCAGGTTCAGGACATCTGCCTGCCGGAGCCAGCGCGGCAGCATCGAGACGGCATAGCCGGCTGCGTGACCCAGCGTCAGAATCGCCGCGAAAATCGAAAGCTGTCCGCGGACGGGCATCAGGCGCTTCATCAGGGATGAACCGTTTTTCAGTGCGCCCGTCCACATGACAGTCGCCCAGAATGCCGTTGCCAGCGAACCCTTTGTCAGCATCGCCGCCGGATACTGCGTGAACCACGCGGGCAGTCCCGCGGGATGCAGCGTCACCAGGCAGACCGCCCCTGTGCTCAGGACGGCGGCCGCCAGATAAAACGGTGCCGGATGCTTCCGCAGCGTCTCCCCGCAGAACGCGGTGAACAGCGCCGCGACGGCAAGTGAGATCAGAAACAGCATCAGTGAACGCGCTTTTTGCGCATGACAAGTGCCGTGATGCCGGCCAGTGCCAGCAGTGCGCAGATCGTGCCGGTACCGGTTTCGCCGGCCTTCGGCGCCGTGACATTGCTGCCGCCGTTGTTTGCGGAATCGCTGCCGGACACCTGCGTCTGCGTGCTCTCAGAAGCGGTGGTCTCATCGGCAGGTGCCGTTGTCTCCTCTGCGGGGGCATTCAGCGTAAAGGTCAGCGCCTTGCGGAAGCCGGTCGCCTTGACCGTCAGGGTATCCTTGCTGTCGGCGCCGTCCGCAAAGACCTTGCCCTCGCGGCTCTCCGCATCAAAGTTGACCGAGCCGTCCTCCGCGATCACCTTGACCGCGCCTCTGCCGGATGCGCGGTACTCCGTTTCACCGACGGTGACGGAGGAAAGATTCTTCAGAAACGCCGCGGCGTCCTCTGCGGTAAAGCCCTCTGCCGCCGTGATGCTGCCGTCCTTGAACTGCACGGGCAGATCGTCTGTCTCCAGCGTGAAGGATGCGGACATCGGCGCGTATTTGCCGGAGCCGTCCTGCATTGTCATCGTGTAAGAGCCGGGCTTTGCGTTCTGATAGTTGATTTTGCCGCCCTCGACCGTAAAGCCTTCGCCGACCGCAAACTGCATCTCATAGTCGGTCGGAACGCCCTCTGCCGTATAGCCCGTGCTGCCGGTGCCTGCATCGCCGTTCTCCACGGTCAGGCTGCCCTCAAATTTCACCGGAATATAGGTGTTTGTGCTGACGGTGACATAGCCCTTCTCCGTAATCAGGACGATTTCCGTCACGGTGCTGCCCATCAGGCCGGTGTATGCGGCGTAGTCGAGCTTGTTGCCGTGCGGCTCCTCGGTCTTGATGCCGGACGACCACGCCAGCTCGCCGCGCCAGATGTTCTGCTCGTGGCGCATGGCATATGCCTTGCCGTCCGAAGTCTTGAGCAGTGCGCCGCGGTACTTCGTGTCAAAGCCCTCCGGCTGTTCGGTCAGGTCGATCAGATAATCGCCCCACGGTGTCTCCGTCGAGAGTCTGACGCCGACGGAAGCCGTCTCCGGAGAAGCGTCCTGCACAGCGGAAAAGCTCGCCTTTCCGCCGGACACGGTGACATTCTTATACGCCTCCGGTGTGCTGTCGAGTTCCTGAAAGCCGAAATTGTCGCTGCCCAGCGCGTCAAGGTCTGCGCGGCTGACTGCGACGGGATATGTCACGCCGAGAATGGTGTCTGTACCGTTGTTGTAGGAGCCCTCAAAGAGCTCGCCTGCACCGTTTTTCAGTGCCTTGGTTTTGGTCGCGGAGGTGACGGCATCGACCGTACCCGCGCTGCTGCCAAGCTCAGCGGCATAGAAATCGGTATAGGGAATGTTCATGGTGCCGTAGACAGTGTCTCCGGCTGCGGATGCCGGCATCGGGACAGCCGCCAGCAGAACCGCCAGCGCCGCAGATGCAGACAGATAAGAAAAGAGTTTCATCGCAATGCTCCTTTGAAAAAATGTGGATTGCTTCTTGTTAGCTTTGCCTAACCACACCGGAAAAGAATCAGCCGCGCTTCGGCACCGACATGAATAAGCATTGGCTAACTTCGCATATTATACCATGATTCCGCCCGAATGTCAAGCGAAAGCACCCGTGACTTTCCGCACGGGATTCCTTTTTATGCAAGACGGACATTTCATGGGTTAGCTTTGTCTAATAGATTGGAGAAGATTCACGAAAATAAGAAAACGCCTTGACAAAGCGCGCTGACAGTGATAGAATATAATTGAGGTTAGAATTTGCTAACTGCGGATGCGCGTCCGCGGAACGGCAAATGCAGTACCACGGAAGGGAGTGTGTGTATGATGCCGCTCAGCTATGCAGATGCGGGCAAGCCGCTGACGATCCGCAAGGTCGGCGGAAGCCCGGAAATCCGGCAGCATCTCGAAAACCTCGGCTTCACGGTCGGGGAAACCGTCACACTGATCAATGTGCTCGGTGAAAATGTGATCGTCAAGGTCAAAGAGTCGCGTGTGGCCATCGGCGCGGATATGGCGCGCAAAATCATGGTCTGACACGGACTGAAAGGGAGGAAAGCAAAGCTATGAAAACACTGCGTGAGGCACCGATCGGCAGCACGGTCAAGGTCAAAAAGCTGCACGGAGAAGGCGCAATCAAGCGCCGGATCATGGACATGGGGCTGACCAAGGGCGTTGAGGTCTATGTCCGCAAGGTCGCACCGCTGGGTGACCCGATCGAGGTCACGGTGCGCGGCTATGAGCTGTCGCTCCGCAAGGCGGACGCAGCGATGGTCGAGGTCGAGTAAAACGCTGTGTCAGGGAAATGAGAGGCGGCTGCCGCACTGCGGTTCCACCCTCCTTTACTGTGCAGCGGTTAGCAAAATACAACTGAAGGAAAGGAAGAATCTGCATGGAACTCCGAATCGCCCTGGCGGGCAATCCGAACTCCGGCAAAACGACGCTCTTCAACGCCCTCACCGGCTCGAATCAGTTTGTCGGTAACTGGCCGGGCGTTACGGTCGAAAAGAAGGAGGGCAAGCTCAAAAAGCATGACGGCGTGGTCATCACCGACCTGCCGGGCATCTACTCGCTCTCGCCCTACACCTTAGAGGAGGTCGTCGCCAGAAATTATCTGATCGGCGAACGCCCCGATGCCATTCTCAACATCATCGACGGCACGAACTTAGAGCGCAACCTCTACCTGACCACACAGCTCGTCGAGCTGGGCATTCCGGTCGTCGTTGCGATCAACATGATGGATGTTGTCAAGAAAAACGGCGACAAGCTGAACACCAAGGAGCTGGCACGCCGTCTGGGCTGTGAGATCGTCGAGATTTCCGCGCTGAAGGGTGCCGGCGTGGAAGCTGCTGCCGAAGCCGCAATCAACGCGGCGAAGAACAGCAAGACGATCCCGCAGCACACCTTCTCCGGTCCGGTCGAGCACGCGATCGCCCACATCGAGGAGGCTGTCGTTCACGATATGCCCGATGAGCAGCAGCGCTGGTACGCGATCAAGATCTTTGAGCGCGACGACAAGGTGATGGAGCAGCTCAATATCTCCGAGGAGACCCGCAAGCACATCGAGCAGGACATCGCCGCTGCCGAAAAGGAGCTCGATGACGATGCCGAGAGCATCATCACGAACGAGCGCTACATCTACATCGCGGAAGTCATCAAATCCTGCTACAAGAAGCACAATGCCGGAAAGCTCAGCACCTCCGACAAAATCGACAAGGTCGTCACGAACCGCTGGCTCGGTCTTCCGATCTTCGCCTGCATCATGTTCCTGGTCTATCTGATTGCCATGATGGGTCCGGGCGCATGGGCAACCGACTGGACGAACGACAATCTCTTTGGCGACGGCTTCCACCTGTTCGGCATCGGCTCCTCCGCTTATGAGGAGAAGGCCGGCGAATATGAGGATGCCATGAATGCCGTCAGCGCATTCTACGACATCGACACCGAAGCGGAAGACTTCGACGCCGAGACGGCACTCGCCGAAATGGCCGCCGTGTCCGGCGAAAAGACCGCACAGATCTCCGTCGAGGACGAGGAGACGCTGGAAACGGTCGATTACACCGTGTATTTCGATGAGGTTCCGGAGAAGGCCGGCGAGGATGTCATCGGCGTGTCCTATCTCGAAGCAGTCGATTACTTCAAAGAGCACGGCTTCGACGAGCCCGATCCCGCCGACGACGGCGTGTTCGTGCCGAGTATTCCGTCTCTGGTCGAGTCCGGTCTGGCCAAGGCCGGCGCTGCGGACTGGCTCAAGGGTCTGATTCTGGACGGTATCGTTGCCGGTGTCGGCGCGGTGCTCGGATTTGTCCCGCAGATGCTCGTGCTGTTCCTGCTGCTCGCCTTCCTCGAAGCCTGCGGCTATATGGCGCGTATCGCCTTCGTTCTGGACCGTGTGTTCCGTAAGTTCGGTCTGTCCGGCAAGTCGTTCATCCCGATGCTGGTCGGCACGGGCTGCGGCGTGCCCGGCATCATGGCGAGCCGCACGATTGAAAATGAGCGCGACCGCCGTATGACCATTATCACGACGACCTTTATCCCCTGCGGCGCAAAGGTGCCGTTCATAGCGATGATAGCAGGAGCGCTGTTCGGCGGCTCGGCATGGGTGTCGACCTCGGCTTACTTCATCGGAATGGCTGCGATAGTGATCTCAGGACTTA
>JAFPQL010000134.1 GCA_017414145.1 Oscillospiraceae bacterium
TATTATACCACACTCCGGAAATTTTGTCAAGCAAAATCTGAAAATTACAGCGGGAATCCCGATGCCGCCGTCCGCTGCCCGACACAGAAACGGGACGCAGCAGCGTCGTTTTCGTGTGACGGCAGCTCCTGCGCTGCATGGCAGATTCCTGCGCGGGGACGGATTCGCAAAAAATGGAAGAAAAATAGCTGATATATCATTGACATTCGGTAGAAAATGTGGTATAATTTACAAAAACGCACTGATAAGGAGGGCCTTATGACTCATTCAGATTTGATTCAACGCATCATGCAGTCCCTCTCCTCACCGCTCTGGGGGAAGTGGGAGATCCGCGATGAAATCCGCTCCGGAACGGACAGCGCCGTCTTCCGCCTGGAGGCGCGGCGCATGAACCGCATCGAGACCAGCGCACTGAAGGTCGTGCCGATTGCGGCGGAGGGTACATTCTTCTGCGAGGAACAGAAAAATGTGCAGCTTGCCGCGGAAAAGGAGCGCGCCGAGCTGGAATCCGATCTGCTCTATCAGATGCAGGACTGCCCGTACATCGTCACCTATCAGGACGAGGATTTGCAGGCAGTGCAGGAGGACGGTCAGCTGCTCGGCTATGCATATCTCATCCGGATGGAACTGCCGGAGCGCCTGACCGACCGCATTCTCGCGGGCAATTTTGATTTCAGCGAGCGGTCTGTCATCAAGCTGGCAGGGGAGATTGCGGCCGCGCTGGACTGCGCCCATTCCCGCGGCGTGACCCACCGGAATCTGCACCCCGACCATATCTACATCTCTGCGAACGGCACCGCGAAGCTCGGCGATTTCCACATCCCGAAGCGCGCCGGCGTGATCCGGGCGTTTGCGGAATCGGAAATGTATATCGCGCCGGAAGTGTTCTCCGCGAAAACAGCGGCGGAGTATCAGCCGCAGTCAGATCTCTATGCCCTCGGCATCTGCCTCTATCAGCTCATGAACGGGATGTATCTGCCCTTTGAGCGGGAGCTCGGCCCGGACGAGGCGTGGGAAAAGCGCATGAGCGGCGAGACCTTCCCGCTCCCGCGCAATGCGTCTGCGGACTTTGCGGCTGTGATTCTGAAGGCCTGCGCTGCCGATCTCAACGAGCGGTATCAGTCGGCGGCGGAGCTGAGAGAAGCGCTGCTGTTCCGCGGCAGACAGAGCAAGTCGGCCGGCATCGCGGGGAAACCCGAAGAAGGTGCCGAGACCGACGAGCCTGACCCATCGGGGGCAGGGGAACCGGAATCCGATGAACAGCCTGTTCCGGCAGCGCTGGACGCCGCCATTGCGCGGATTATGAGCCTGCCGGATGATGATGACGCGGAGGAGGAATCCGCGGACGGCGAACCCGAAGACGAGGAATCTGCGGACGGCGAGCCGGAAGACGAGGAATCCGCGGACGACGAGCCGGAAGATGAGGAATCTGCGGATGACGAGCCGGAAGATGAGGAATCTGCCGACGGCGAGCCCGAAGATGAGGAACCTGCCGATGACGAGCCCGAAGATGCGGATTCTGCTGATGACGAACCCGAAGATGAGGAATCTGCGGACGGCGAGCCCGAAGACGAGGAACCTGCGGACGGCGAGCCGGAAGATGAGGAATCTGTGGACGGCGAGCCCGAAGACGAAGCATCTGCGGATGACGAGCCGGAAGACGAAGAACCGGCGCCCGCAGTACAGCGGGTCAGTCTGGCGGAGCGCATTTCGTCAAAGATTCCGTCCGATATGGAACAGAACCCCGACAATTTTGAGCTGCAGGACTCCGTGCTGAAGCAGTATCACGGACAGGCCGCGAGAATCGCACTGCCGAACGGCATCACCGAGATCGGGAACAATGCGTTTGCGGACTGCGATTTCCTGCACGAAATCGTGCTGCCGGACGGCATCACCCGGATCGGGGAGCGCAGCTTTGCGGGCTGTGTGTCGCTGTCCCGTGTCGTGTTCCCGCAGAGCCTGCGGATGGTCGGCAACGAGGCGTTCAAGGGCTGCGAGTCTCTGCGCGAGGTCAAATTCCGCGGCGCACTGACACAGGTCGGCGTCGGGGCGTTCTCCGGCTGTACCGGTCTGGAAGCCGTTTCCTTTGAGTGTCCGATCGAGAAGATCGGCTACGATGCCTTTTACGGATGCAGCAGCCTGACGGAATTTTCCGTCGGCAATGCGTCCTTCTCCTACAAATCGGTCGGCGGCGTGCTGTTTGACTATGACGGCAAGCATCTTGTGCGGTATCCCGCCGGAAAGCCCGACCGTGAATACACGGTGCCGGAAGGCGTCGTGACCGTGCTGGACGGCGCATTCTACGGCTGCGGCAGACTGGAGCGCGCCGTGCTGTCGAAGGATGTCAAGCTGATCGGTTCCTCTGCGTTCCGGGAGTGTACCGCGCTCAAGTCGGTTGTGCTGCCGGAGAATCTCGAAACGATCAAAAACAGCGCATTCCAGGGCTGCAAGTCGCTGGTGCGTGTTGATCTGCCGGCGTATGTCGCATACATCGGTGCGTATGCGTTCAGCCACTGCACCAAGCTCGCGGCCGTGACGCTGCCGCCGAAGCTCACGGAGCTCTGTCTCGGCGTGTTCGAGGCCTGCTCCTCGCTCAAGAGCGTCGTACTGCCCGACAGTATGATTAAAATCGGGGAAAAGGCGTTCCTGCACTCCGGTCTGGTCGAGCTGTTCGTGCCGTATTCCACGACGCGCATCGAAAAGCTGTCCTTTGCCGAGTGCGGCAAGCTCCACTATATTTTCCTGTCCGGACGCATCAATCAGATTGCGGCAAATGCCTTTGAGAGCTGCAGTCCGGCGCTGGTCATCTACGGCATGAACGATACCGTTGCCGCGGAGTTCGCCGAGAAGCGCCAGATCAAGTTTGAGCGGATGTTCGCCCTCGACACGGGCGCCGGTGCGGGCGCGTATACGCTGCGGAAATACTACGGCGTGTTTTCGTACATCACCCTGCCGCCCGATGTCAATATCATCGGGGAGGAGGCCTTCCTCGAATGCCGTTCGCTCCGCCGCATCGTCATTCCGTCGAATGTCGGCGAAATCGGCGCT
This sequence comes from Oscillospiraceae bacterium, assembly GCA_017414145.1. Next base: position 3,049 of record JAFPQL010000134.1, read on the forward strand.
TCTGCCTTTGCGCGCTGCGACAAGCTGGAGGCTGTCTCAATGACGAATCTGGTCATGCGCATCGGCGAGCACGCCTTTGACGGCTGTGTGTCCCTCAAGCAGTTCCAGATCACCGATATGTCCCAGAGCTTCCCGCTCAAGGTGCAGCGGAAGATTCACCGCAATTTCTACAAGGTGCTGAAGGAGATTCAGCCCGAATCCGCAGAGGCGTATGCGGAAAAATACAATGTGACGCAGAAGAGCTCCTTCCTCGATATGCCCTTCTCGCGGACGCTGAAAAAGGAGACGCAGGAGCATGTGCGGCGTCTGGCCGTGGAGTATGAGGAGACGGAGTTCATCAGCTCGCTCTACGGGAAAATTCAGGAGGAAATGCGCAAATCCGAGCGGATGCTCAGCAACATCGAGCTGTTCAGCGACTGTGCGGTCACGACCGGCATCATGTCCGGACAGCCCGCGAAGCACAAGTTCCTCTACCGCGATCTGGACGCCGGCGTCCGGATGCTGCCGAATGTCAATCATATGCTCGCGTGTGCGACCGTGATTGTCAGTATGCTCGGCGGCGCCTACTGCCTCTCGCCGACGCAGGGACGCGATTCCGCACAGATCCGTCTTGCCCTGAACTGAGATACAGCCCCCGCAGGCCTTGAAAGCCGGCGGGGGTTTCTGTCTGTACGGCATCAGCATTCTGCACAAAATACCCGCCGGTATTTTGTGTCATTTCACAAGAAAGTTCCTTGACAGAACCGCCGTTCGGGAGTATAATAAAAGAGATGTGCGTCCGGACACCGGGACGCTCCGCCGGACAAAGTGATACTATATTCTATAGGGCAGCGCACCTTCCGTCCCGTCCGTCGGGTGACAGCACGCGGAATCGGCGGCACAGCGCGGTTTCTGCCGTGTTCCGGAGCGGATGCTCCGGCAGGATTTACATAGACCGTTTTCCTGCATTCCACTTGACATTTCTCAGAAGGTGTGATACAATAATGATGGAGTAGTAAAGACCGAACACTGCTCTTTTATCAAAATAATTACGCTTAAAACAGGCTGAAACAAGCAGCGCTGCCCGGAAAGGACAGCGTGTGCCTGTTATTCCGCCGATCTGATTCGGCAGGGAAAAGCGAAACGGCTGCGGGATTTCCCGCTTGTCTGCCGGACGGTTAGGAGGAATTGCATTGACCATTATTGTAACAGGCGGTGCCGGCTTCATCGGCTCGAATTTTATCTTCCACATGACAGAGCAGTACCCGGATTACCGGATTGTCTGTGTGGACAAGCTGACCTACGCCGGAAATCTTTCGACGCTGAAAACCGTCATGGACAACCCGAATTTCCGGTTCGTGCGGGCGGATATCTGCGACAGAGCCGCTGTTTACAAGCTGTTTGAGGAGGAAAAGCCGGACATCGTCGTCAACTTTGCCGCGGAGTCCCATGTGGACCGCAGCATCGAAAACCCGGAGATCTTCCTCCAGACCAATATTCTCGGTACACAGGTGCTGATGGACGCCTGCCGCAAGTACGGCATCGGACGCTATCATCAGGTCTCGACCGACGAGGTCTACGGCGATCTGCCGCTGGACCGTCCCGACCTGTTCTTCACCGAGGAGACGCCGATTCATACCAGCAGCCCGTATTCCAGCTCGAAGGCGGGCGCTGATCTGCTGGTGCTGGCATATCACCGTACATACGGCCTGCCGGTCACCATTTCCCGCTGCTCCAA
>JAFPQL010000135.1 GCA_017414145.1 Oscillospiraceae bacterium
CCCGCAGAGAACTTTAGAAACTGCCGCGCAATCGCTTATTTCGGCGATACCGTGATCTGATAGGCGCCGTCCTTCAGCTCCCCGACCGTGATGCGGATTCCCGGCTCGACTGTCTGATATCCGTCATCGTCATACCAGCGGAATCCGCTGAATCCGCTGTCAATCACTGCGCCGGTGCCGAGCAGCTTGCCGCCCTCCGTCTCGTTTATCAGCCGCAAAACACGCTGTCTGGTGTTGGAGTCATCGTAGTATTTTCCGTAATTATTCCACTTCAGCTCCGTCCCCCAGTAGCCCTCGCACAGCTCCGATGTGCAGTGTATGACGCGGATGCCGCTGCCGAACGGCCACGGAATCGCGTTGTTTTCCTCGTGCTTGATGTACTCCACAAGGAAAAATTCCCCGTGATAGTCCGTCAGATCGCCGCGCGGTATGATGAGACAGCTCGGCGCATCCTGCGAGCATTTCAGCGTAAAGGACTGCGTGCCGCCCTGATACCGCATCGCCTCCTCCTCGGTGTACCAGCCGTACATCAGCTTGGAGAAGCCGGACATATCGCCGTAGGCATCGTCCATCATCTCCCAGCCGGCGTCGCCGTTCATGCCGTAGTAGCCGTTTTCGGTGTTGACATATTTGTAATAGTCCGGCAGTCCCATGGCGTGGCCGAGCTCGTGCGTCCATGTGCTGTTGAAGCCTCTGCGGTCGCTGAGCTTCCAGCCGCCGTAGCAGACATTGCCTGCCTTGATGCCGTCGAAGCGGCGGTGTCCGTAATATCCGCCGGAGCAGGGCCACCAGTGATCGGTGTCCGCGCTGCCGGGCAGCGCCAGAATCACCGTGTCCATGGTCTTGTCGCCGTTGACATCGTATTTGGTATAGTCAATCTCCTCGTCGAGCGCCTCCATGACCTCGTTGAGCAGCTTGTCCGTGCCGTCATAGCTGGTGTATTCGGTCGGATTTTCGTATTCACTGATGTTGTATTTCGCGGTGTACTGAAAGACATCGCCCTCGATGTGCAGCCGGCCGTAGGAAGCCCGCTCGTAATAGGCGCTGATGCTCTCCAGCGGGAAGGAACGGCTGTTCCGGTTTTCCGGCCCGAAGGACATTTCCCAGATCTGCTCGGTCGTGTAGCCCTCGGTGAATTTGCAGTCGGGGAAGCTGATCGCAAACATCAGAACATGGGTGGTGCCGGTGCTCGGCAGCGTCGGGTGGACGGCGGCGATCGGCGGAGAAATCAGCTCCGGTTCGGGAATTTCAACTTCCTCGTAGACCCATTCGGGTTCGCCGTCTGTGAGCAGCAGGCGTTTGAGCAGCGCGAGATCGACCGCGTTGACGGAGCCGTTTTTATCCAGATCGGCGTACTGATAGGATTTGGGATCGGACAGAGACTCGATGTTCAGCAGATGTCGGGTCAGTGCCGTAACATCGGCGCTGTCAATGGTCAGATCGAGCGTGACATCGCCGTAGCCGCCGACGATTGTGCGTTCCGTCTTTGCCTGAGCGGAGAGCCCCGGCATGGCGGACAGCGACGCGGCAACCGTCAGGACAACGGCGGCGCGCCGGAATACGGTTAGGAACTTCATGATACATCCCCCTGTCTTTATATCTGTGCGGATTCGATACTCCGCTATTTTATATTATAGCAGAAAAAGGCGTGTCCGTCAATAGAGAAATTTCGCTGTTTTGAACTGTTTTTTTGCGATTTTATTGCGATTTTCAAACGAGTGTGTCATATGAGGATTGCATGAACCGGAGGGGTGCGAACGAAAACCCGCGGCGTGTCCAAACGAAAGTTTTTGGTCGAGCTTTTTTGCGGGGAGCCCCCGCGGGCAATTTCTAAAGTTCTCTGCGGAACGAACCGGAGCTTTGGGTCGTAATCCAATTAAAGTTTTTGGTCGAGCTTTTTTCAAAAAGGCGGGGAGCCCCCGCGGGCAATTTCTAAAGTTCTCTGCGGGGCGAACGAAAACCCGCGGCGCGTATCAAAATTAAAGTTTTTGGTCGAGCTTTTTTCAAAAAGCTCGCGGGTCAAGGGCAGAGCCCTTGTCGCGCTCCGCAGAGCGCGAAACACCCCCGCATAAGAAGAGCTCTGCGGGCTTGGGGCTCTGCGATAGAGAGCCCCATTCGATAATAGCATCCGCGAAGCGGATACCTTATTCTACAGAAGCCGGCGCTGCCAGTGAAATACATGGCGGCACCGGTGTTTTTGTATGGTTCTATCGTGGCGAAGTTCGGTTGTGCATTTTCTTTGCCCGCGGAGGGCTTTAGATCATTGGATGCCGGCACTGCCGGCCGCTTTTTTGAGCGAAAGCGTTAAACTGTGAAAGCTTTGTGCAAATTGCCTATTGCAATCCGGCGCGAGATGTGCTATAATGAGTACATCACAGCGAAAGGAACGGTGTCCTGCCATGAAATCCAGCATGAACTATTACGCAGCCTACCGATTTTACGGCTTTATCCGCTATCAGGATGAGGTCTCCTTTCGTTTGGCTGAACAATAAAGTGCTGCTTTTGGCGTCCGGCGTTTCTGCCGGATGAGTGCGGAGCAAATCAAAGCGCTTACAGTCAAACGGGACTGTAAGCGCTTTTTTGATTTCAGATTTCCGTGATGAAAGGCGTCAGCAGAATGACAACCATGCAGACCGGACAGACAAATTTCAGCATGACGGACAGCAGCCCCTTTGCGCGGAAGTTCGGCTGGCTGACCAGCACCTCCTCCTCGACATACCGCGGCTTTGCAATCCAGCCGATCAGCACACAGGTCAGCAGCGCCACAACCGGCATCATGATGTTGTTGCTGATGAAATCGAAAAAGTCCAGAAGCTGCATTCCGATGAGCTTGACCCCGCTCCATGCACTGTATCCGAGCACGGAGAGCACTCCGAGTCCCAGACAGATCAGCAGCGTCACGATGCAGGCGGGAATCCGCTTCATCCGGAATTTCTCCATGATGATCGACACCACGGTTTCCATCAGTGAGATCGACGAGGTCATCGCTGCCAGCGCGACCAGCAGGAAGAACGCCGCACCGATGAATCTGCCGCCCGCCATTGCCTGAAAGACATTCGGCAGCGTGATGAACATCAGTCCGGGGCCAGCGTTCAGCGCGGCGGCATCGCCGCCGGAGAACACAAACACCGCCGGCACGATAATCAGACCGGCCAGCACCGCAATGCCGGTGTCAAAGATCTCGATCTGCCGCACGGACTGCTCCAGCGAGTCGTCCCTGCGCATATATGAGCCGTAGGTGACCATGATGCCCATTGCGAGCGACATCGAGTAGAAAAGCTGACCCATTGCCGCTGCAACGGTTTTCAGCAGCTTTGCGGGCGTGAAGCCGTCGAAATTCGGCAGGAGATAGTATTTCACGCCGGCAGAGGCGCCGTCCAGCGTCAGCGTGTAGACCGCAATGCCGACCGTCAGCAGCACCAGTACCGGCATCATGAACTTGCTGATGCGCTCAATTCCCTTTTCCACGCCGAGCATGACGACCGCCGCTGTGAGCAGCAGGAAAATCAGGAAGAACAGCATCGGCTGTCCCGCGCTCCCGATGAAGCCGGAGAAGAAGGAGCCGTCGCCTGCCGCCGCGCTACCCTCTCCCACGGAAAAGGTGAACAGATATTTCAGCACCCAGCCGCCGATGACGCAGTAATACGGCGTGATGATGACCGGCACGGCCGCCGCCAGCCAGCAGAGCGGAGAAAACCGCCTGTGAATCGCGGAATATGCGCCGATGACGCTCTTTCTGGTGCGTCTGCCGATTGCAATTTCTGTGATCATCAGCGAAAAGCCGAAGGTGACTGCCAGAATCAGATAAATCAGCAGAAAGATGCCGCCGCCGTATTTCGCAGCGAGATACGGGAACCGCCAGATGTTTCCGAGTCCGACCGCGGAGCCTGCCGCTGCCAGAACAAAGCCCAGCTTGGAGCCGAAGCCGGCGGACTTTGCCGCCTTTGTCTGTGAAGCCATTTTGCGAAAACCGTCCTGTCTTTGATGATGTTTGCCGCAAGGCGGCAGATACATTTATCATACCGCATTTTTCACGATTCGTCAAGTGAAAATTGCAGAAATCCATGTTTGAAAGGAAAATTCCCCATGATTGTCGTTCTGAAGCAGAATCCGAATCCCGCCCAGCTGGAAAGCCTCATCGCGTGGCTGGAGGAAAAGCATATTGATGTCAACAAGAGCGTCGGCACCTCGCACACGATTCTCGGTCTGGTCGGCGATACCGCGGCCATTGACCCCGATCTGATCTCCGCACTGGAAATTGTCGAGGATGTCAAGCGCGTACAGGAGCCGTACAAGCACGCGAACCGGAAATTTCATCCGGAGCCGACGGTCATTCCCGTGCGCGATGCGGTCATCGGCGGCGGGACACTGACGCTGATGGCGGGTCCCTGCTCGGTCGAGAGCGAGGCACAGATCGTCAGCATCGCAAAGCAGGTCAAGGCGAGCGGCGCGACAGTGCTGCGCGGCGGCGCGTTCAAGCCCCGCACCTCGCCGTATTCTTTTCAGGGCATGGGTCTGGAAGGGCTGGAGCTGCTGAAAATCGCACGCGAGGAGACCGGCCTGCCGATTGTCACGGAGATCATGGACGCGGAGCATCTGCCCGCATTCAAGGATGTCGATATCATTCAGGTCGGTGCGCGGAATATGCAGAATTTTTCGCTGCTCAAGGAGCTCGGACATCAGGAGAAGCCGGTTCTTCTGAAGCGCGGTCTTTCCGCAACCTATGAGGAATGGCTCATGAGCGCCGAGTACATCATGGCGGGCGGCAATCACAATGTCATCCTCTGCGAGCGCGGCATCCGCACCTTTGAGACATACACCCGCAATATCCTCGATATCGGCGCAGTGACCGTGCTCAAACACCTCACGCATCTGCCG